>LUZZ01000095.1 GCA_001603845.1 Syntrophobacterales bacterium Delta_01
CTCCCCTCCCTTGGCGGGAGGGGCAGGGGGAGGGTGTTGATATCGCTCAGTTTTTCACCCCCCACCCGGCCTCCCCCATCAAAGGGGGAGGAGCTTAGAGCCGACAGCATTGCATCGCCTCCCGCCAAGGGAGGGGTGCAGTCCGTACTTTGGGCGGCCTCCTGCTGAAATTTTGGTTTTGGGCAACAGCCCCTTCCTCCGCCCCCCTGTGACATTCATGTCGCCCCTCCGCGACCTGGAGGTCACTCCCCGCAATCCACCGGCCCGGCCTGTTCCACCCGCCTGAAACAACTTTCCCGTGCGGCACCGGGCACGACGCTTATGTCGCCCCGCCTCTTCGAACGCTCAGCGCCATCCAAAAAATATCTAATGTTTTCAGATAGATATATCTTCTCTGCCTCCTGGCATGCAAAATGCTCAAGCTACTTGTCGTGAATACGATCCAAACAGTAGGAATTCTTGAGCAAGAGGGTGAAGGAGAAGCAAATGAAGGCACTGATAGCAGAGGACGAAGTCGTCTCGTGCCGCCTGCTGGAAGATATGCTGAGCGATTGGGGCTACGAGGTGGTGGTGGCTCACGACGGGGATTCGGCCTGGGAGATACTTCAGGGAGAAGATCCTCCCAAGCTGGCGATCCTCGACTGGCTCATGCCCGGCACGGACGGCGTGGAGATCTGCCGGCGGCTGCGCGCGACGGAAAACGGCGAACCGGCCTACGTGATCCTTCTCACCGGGAAGAACCGCAAGGAGGATATCGTCACGGCGCTGGAGGCCGGCGCCAACGACTTTATTACCAAGCCCTTCGACGCGGAGGAACTGCGCGTGCGCGTCCAGGCGGGCAGGCGCATCGTCGAGCTGCAGTCGGATCTGGCGGCGCGGGTCAAAGAGCTTCAGGAGGCGCTCGACCACATCAAAACGCTCCAGGGGATCCTGCCCATCTGTTCGTATTGCGGGCGGATACGCGACGACCAGAGCTACTGGAGCAAGCTGGAAAACTACTTGGCCACCCACACCAACGTGCAGTTCAGCCACGGGATCTGCCCGGAGTGCTATGAGAAGTACGTGGTGCCCATGCTGGACGAGCTTTCCGGCGTGACGGACAAGGACGAGGACCAGATCAAGTAAAAGTATAGGGGGGTACGGAAAAGGCTCCATTGTGCCGGCGCGGCGCGGGCGCTTTAAATTCCCGATTGCACCCGCCCGCCCCCGTATCCGGTGTAGACTGGCTCCCGCTCGTTTCCGGCGGGGGCCGGCACACCATTAACCGATAACTGAAAGCGGACGATCCGGTGACTCTCGGCGTACGGTCCAAAATAGTTTCCATAACCGTGCTCATCCTGTGCGCGACCATAGGCGCGGCCACGCTGATCTATAGCTGCATGTTCAGCGTGGAGTATTCGAAGGCCCTCCAGTCGAGGACCTTTGTCCTGGCGGAAACCTTGAAATTTCAACTGGAAAGGCTGCTCGACCCGGCCGTGGCGCCCGAGGAAAGAGAGGGGTTCGAGGAGCAGTGCCGCAACCTGGTAAAGCGCTACGGAAACGTCTCCTACGCGATGATGGTGGACACGGACGGGACCATCCTGTTCCACAGCGACCCTTCGCGCAGGGGGGAAAAGATAACCGACGACCCTTCCGCCATGGAAGCGCTGCGGAAAGGCAAAGAGGTAGTGCGGGCCCATTTCTTTGACGGCGGGGGCGAGGAATCCTACTGCGCCATGGTCCCGGTCACCGACGTGGACGGCAATTATGCCGGTGCGGTGATGGTGGGCTTTCCCGTGAAGACCATCGCCCAAAAGACCGCGCAGATGTTTGTCCTCTCCGTCCTGCTGGCCGTGCTGTCCATCAGCCTGGCCACCGGGCTCCTTCTTTGGCTGCTGCACCTATGGGTCGACAAACCCCTGGGAAAGCTGCTCGGCGCCATCCGGGAGATGCGACAAAAGGGCACCGAGCAGTACAAGACGGTGGACATCCGCTCCCGGGACGAGATCGGGCAGTTGGGGGCCGCATTCAACCACCTGATCGTCGACCTGAACGAGACTCACTTCAACCTGAAAAAGTATACCGAGGAACTGGAATCCAAGGTGAGCGAACGCACGGCGACGCTGCTCGACATGAACCGGCGGCTGGAGTCCGACCTTGCCGAGCGCAAGAGGATGGAGAAGGCGCTTCGGGAAGCGCTCAGAAGGGCCGAGGAGGAGCAGTTCAAGACCGAATCGATCATTGCCGCCATAGCGGATTTTCTCATGATCCTGGACAGCAATCACAAGATTTTGTACCAGAACGAGAGTTCCAGGGAAAAGGCGGGGGACCACGTCGGAGAGTTCTGCTATGCGGCGCTGCACCAGAGGAGCGAACCCTGCGAGGGGTGCCAGATCATGTCGTGCTATTCGGACGGCCTGGTCCACCGGAGAGATAACGTGCTCATCACGCCCTCGGGTGGCAAGAAGCTGTACGTGGACGTGACCGCATCCCCGGTGAAGGACGCGGAAGGCAACATCATCGCCTGCGTGGAAGTGGCCAGGGACGTCACCGAGCACAAGAGGAGGGAAGAGGAGCTGAGGCTGGCCAAGGAGGCGGCCGAATCGGCCAGTGCCGCCAAGAGCCATTTTCTGGCCAACATGAGCCACGAAATCCGGACCCCGATGAACGGCGTCATCGGGATGGTCAAACTCGCACTGCGCACCAACTTGAATCCGCGGGAGCGGGAACGCCTGCTGCTGGCCAAAAGCTCCGCCGAATCCCTGTTGCGGCTGCTGAACGACCTGATGGACTTTTCCAAGATCGAGGCCAGCAAGCTCGACCTGGTCAACGTGCCCTTCAACCTCGACGTAAGCCTCGGCGAAGCGGTGAGCCTGGTGGGGGTCGAGGCGGAAAAGAAGGGCATAAAGCTCTCGCAGCACATCAGCCCGGCGGTGCCCCGCTCCCTGGTGGGCGACCCGGGACGGCTGACCCAGGTGTTCGTCAATTTGCTCGGAAACGCCGTAAAATTCACCGAATCGGGCGAAGTGGCCGTGCGGGCCGAAGCGCAGGAGGAAAGCACCGGGGAGGTGGTGCTGCATTTTTCGGTGGAAGACACGGGCATCGGCATCCCGGCCGACAAGCAGGGGGTCATTTTCGAGGCCTTCACGCAGGCGGACAGCTCCACCACGCGCAATTTCGGGGGTACGGGCCTGGGGCTGGCCATCACGGCGCGCCTGGTGGAACTCATGGACGGCAAAATCTGGGTGGAAAGTACGGCGGGCAGGGGGAGCACCTTTCATTTCACCGCGCGTTTTGGACCGAGCCGCGCGTGCGACGAGTCGGAGCACCCCGCCGGGGAAAAGGGCGCGCAGGGGGCCGCCTGCTGGCTGGTTCAACCCGAACCGGTGCGGCCGCTTCGGGTCCTGCTGGCCGAAGACAACCCCATCAACCAGAAACTGGCGGTTTCCATCCTGGAAGACCGGGGCCATGCGGTCGTGGTGGCGAACAACGGCAGGGAGGCCGTCGCGCTTTTCCGGGCGGACCGGTTCGACCTTGTCCTGATGGACGTGCAGATGCCCGAAATGGACGGCCTGCAGGCGGCCGCGACCATCCGGGAGATCGAAAAGGCAGGCGGCGCTCACACCCCCATCCTGGCCATGACGGCCTACGCGCTCAAGGGCGACCGCGAACAGTGCCTTTCCGCGGGCATGGACAGCCACATCCCCAAACCCGTCGACCCGGACGAACTGGTGGGCATGGTCGAAAAGTACGCAACGCAGGCCCTCGTTCCGGAGCTGCCGCCTGCGGACGGGCCGCTCGAAAAAACCGCCCCTCCGGCCGGGGCCGCCCCCTTCGACCCGGACGCCGCGCTGGCAAGGGCCAGGGGCAAGCGGGACCTCCTGGTCGAAATCGCCGCCCTCTTCCTCAAACAGTGCCCGGTGCTGCTGCGCGAGATCCGGGACGCGATCGAGCAGAAAGACTTCGAGAAGCTCCGGAGATCGGCCCACACGCTCAAGGGTTCGGTGGGAAACTTCGGAGCAGAACAGGCTTACGGGGTGGCGCTCCGGATGGAAACGTGCGGGTTTGAAAAAGACCTGGCCGGAGCGGTGGAGCATTTCGAAGAAATGGAAGAAAAAATCCTGGCGCTGAGCGCCGCCCTGGAGGAACTCCGCGGGCAGGGCACCGGCGATTCCCCGGAAACTCCCGCCTGAGAACGGGTTTACCGGAAGGCTTTCTCCTTAAATTATTCTATTTTGCCTTCAAGATTGGACTAACGAAAAAAAGCGGGGGAAATGTTTCGGGGCTGTTGCCCAAATGCGACTCGCATTCCGGAGCCCCGTCGGAACATGGGAGCAAGGCCAAACAGGGGACGTCACGAGTTAACGCAAGACTTCCAAGATCGTCATTCCCGCAACGCTTCTGAGCAGGAATCCGGTGTCTTTGCCCCGAAGGGGCTCAATAGGCCAGCCCAGGGGCAGCGCCGCCGCCACCCTGGGGAAATCCGGTCGTAGATGAGATCAATGCCCTGAAGGGGCTGCATAATGTGGGAGCAAGGCCAAACAGGGGACGTCACGAGTTAACGCAAGACTTCCAAGATCGTCATTCCCGCAGCGCTTGTGAGAGGGAATCCGGTGTCTTTGCCCCGAAGGGGCTCAATAGGCCAGCCCAGGGGCAGCGCCAGCGCCACCCTGGGGAAATCCGGTCGTAGATGAGATCAATGCCCTGAAGGGGCTGCATAATGGAGGAACAGATTCTCTCATAATGCCCTCTCACTATGTAACCCCTTCGGGGTATCTCCAATTGTATTCCGTGATCGTTCCCAGGGTGACGCCGGCGCTGACCCTGGGCTGCGGGCTATTCCATGCACCCCCTTCGGGGCAACGGATCAGGCGTCGCATTGTTTATTCTGTCGGAAAAGAAGGTTCACAAAGGCTTGTAAAAGCCTGCGAAAAATCTCATGGTTCTAAAGAGCACCGCTACGCCTGGTTTGGGCAACAGGCCCCCCGTCTCAGGCGTCGTTTCGATGCCGTTTTGAGCGCCCGGTATCAGCACCCTTCCATCGCCAGGTGTTCTTCTTCGGACGGGGGTCTGAAGGGCGGTTTGCGGCGGCCGATTTCCTTCAGCGCCCGGTCCAGGTCGTCGCGCAAATCCTCGAAATCCTCGCAGCCCACCGAGAACCGCACCAGTTCGTCCAGGATGCCCGCCTCCCGGCGTTCCTCCTTCGGAATCGACGCGTGGGTCATCGACGCCGGGTGTTCGATGAGCGATTCCACCCCGCCCAGGGACACGGCAAGCTTGATCAGCCGGACGTGGTTCATGACCGTTATGCCGCCCTCCAGGCCGTTTTTTACCCCGAAGGACATCATCGTGCCGAACCCGTCCATCTGCTTCTTGGCGATTTCGTGCTGCGGGTGGTCCGGAAGGCCCGGATAGCGCACCCAGGTCACCTTGGAGTGGGATTTCAGGAAGCGGGCCAGCTTCATGGCGTTTTCCTGCGCCCGTTCGATCCTGAGCGGCAGGGTCCTCACCCCGCGCAGGATCAGCCACGCCTGGTGCGGGTCCATGGTGCCCCCGAAGGTGGTGACCACTTTCTTGAGGCGCGTATGAGTCTGCCCGCTCCCGGATACGATCATCCCGCCCACCACGTCGCTGTGGCCGTTGATGAACTTGGTGAGGCTGTTGATGACGATATGCGCCCCCAGCTCCAGCGGGCGCTGCAGGTATGGGCTGGCAAAGGTGTTGTCCACCACCAGCAGGACCTTGTGGCGGGCGGCGATCTCACCCGCCGCCCCCAGATCGGTGATCGCCATGCTGGGGTTCATGGGCGATTCCACGAAAATCATCCTGGTCTCGGGCCGCAACGCCTTCTCGATATTGGCCGCGTCCGAACTGTCGATAAAAGTGGACCGCACGCCGAATCGCGACATCTCCTTTTCGAGCATCACCCGCGACGGCCCGTAGATGCAGTTGCCGGCCACCACGTGATCGCCCTGGCCGAGCAGCGCGATGAACACGGTGCCCACCGCGGCCATCCCGGTGGCGGTGGCGATCCCCGCAACGCCCCCTTCCAGGGTCGCCAGGTTTTCTTCCAGCGCGTGCACGGTGGGGTTTCCGATGCGCGTGTAAATGTAGCCGGGCTGCTCTCCCGCAAACCGGGCGGCCCCGTCCGCGGCGTTCGGGAAAACGAAGGTCGAGGACTGGAAAATGGGTACCGAAATCTCGCCGTAGGCCGAATGTTCCGCCGCACCGGCATGAATGGCCCTGGTGGCCTTGCCCATGGCGGGCGTTTTTTTGCGATCCGTTTTCATAGGGGTCCTCCCGGGATTTTTAATCGATATCTTCAATTATATGCAAAGGATGGCGGGGTCAACCACTTAGGAAGCATTTAAGGACTGGCGCGGGGTTGTCAATGCGGTTGCGGGTCGAGTACCCGGGCGGGTGGGCGCGGCCTTGTCGCACCCGCCAGGTGCCCGCCGTCCCGGTTCAAAACCGGTGGGCACGATAAAGCCGTGCCCACCCTACCTCCGCTGACAATGCTGTTGACTCTAAGGGGGAGGAGCTTAAAGTCAACAACATTGGCCTCCGCGGAGGAGTGCACTTCCCCGGTTGCCGCCGTCTCCGGAGTTTTGGCCCGCAAACACTATTGAATGCTGAATCTGCATAAAATACAATAAGATGAAAAAATCGGGCGAGATTGACAATCATTCCCCTTCTGCTATACTGCGTGACAGGGGCGTTGGCAATCAATCCTGCAAAACAATTTGTCAAGTGAGATTTGAGAGGGAGAAATCCTTTGCGCGAAACAAAGTACATTTTTATCACAGGTGGAGTTTTATCTTCGCTTGGCAAGGGCCTTGCCGCCGCTTCCATCGGGGCGCTGATGGAAAGCCGAGGGCTTCGGGTGACGCTTCAGAAACTCGATCCCTACATCAACGTCGATCCCGGCACGATGAATCCGTTCCAGCACGGGGAAGTGTTCGTAACCGACGACGGGGCGGAAACCGACCTGGACCTGGGCCACTACGAGCGGTTCACGCACGCCCGGCTGGGCAAGAAGAACAACTACACATCGGGCGGGATCTACTACTCGGTGATCATGAAGGAGCGGCGCGGCGAGTACCTGGGGGGCACCGTGCAGGTGATTCCCCACGTGACCGATGAAATCAAGACCGTGATCCGAGGTTTTGCCGACGGCATGGACATCGCCATCGTCGAGATCGGGGGCACGGTAGGCGACATCGAAAGCCTTCCCTTCCTGGAGGCCATCCGCCAGTTCAGAAACGACGTGGGACGGGAAAACGCCATATTCATCCACGTGACGCTGGTGCCCTACCTGGCCACGTCGGGCGAGGTCAAGACCAAGCCCACCCAGCACAGCGTAAAGGAGCTTCGCAGCATCGGTATCCAGCCCGATATCCTGTTGTGCCGAACCGAAAAGAACCTCTCGCCGGACATCAAGGGCAAGATTGCCAACTTCTGCAACGTGGAAACCGACGGCGTGATCACCGCCAAGGACGTGGACTGCATCTACGAGGTGCCCCTGCAGTTCCACGGCGAGGGGCTGGACGAAAAGATCGTGCGGCTGTTGAACATCTGGACCCGCGCGCCCGTTCTCGACGACTGGAACGAGCTGGTGGGCAGGATGAAAAATCCGTCGTCCACGGCTCGCATCGGGATCGTGGGCAAGTATATCGACCTCAAGGAGTCCTACAAGAGCCTCAACGAGGCCCTGGTGCACGGCGGCGCGGCGCACGGGGTCAAGCTCACGCTGGACTACATCGACTCGGAAAACGTGGAAAAGGAAGGCGGCGAGGCGCTTCTGGAAGGCACCGACGGCATCCTGGTCCCCGGCGGGTTCGGGCAACGCGGAATCGAAGGCAAGATCAAGGCCATCCGGTACGCGCGGGAAAACCGCATCCCGTTTCTGGGGATCTGCCTGGGGATGCAGCTCGCCACCGTGGAGTTCGCCCGAAACGTCGCCGGGCTGGCCAAAGCCCACAGCATGGAATTCGACAAGCACACGCCGCACCCGGTCATCTACCTCATGCGCGAATGGCTGGACTACAAGAACAACACGGTCATCCGCCGGGACGAGAATTTCGACTACGGCGGGACGATGCGCCTGGG
>LUZZ01000485.1 GCA_001603845.1 Syntrophobacterales bacterium Delta_01
GGCTTCCAGCAGTGCAAAATCGTGGTCGGCCATGACAACCCGCTCACCGCTTCCGGATGGTTTCGAACGGTCGAACCAATGCCTGCGCCCGCTTTCCTGTGGCTTCGGACAACCCCTTTCGCCTCCCGTGCCGCCGCGCCTCGTCTCAGACTTTGACCCATCCCCGCCGGAGCGCATTGTCCAAAATGACCCCCACAAGGAAGGCGGCCCCCATGTTCCACATGGCGAAGGCGGCCACTATGAGCATCACGTAAAAATCGGACTTCCTGTCTCCGATGTCCCTTACCACGATCGCCAGTTCGGAGCCCGCAAAAAAGAGTATCACCCCCAGGATCGCGTTGGGGAATATCTTGAAAATAATGGCTACCGAGTCGCTGAAAAACAGGGCGATCCCGATCAGCACCGTGCCCAGGATCACCAGCGCCCCGCCCGTAGTCGCTCCGAAGCGCACGTGCCCCGCCATGCCGCCCGCCCCGTGGCACATGGGAATGCCGCCGAAAAGAGGGGAAGCCAGGTTCATGATGCCCTGGGAGACGGCGATTTTTTTCTCCGTCACCTTCCTGTCCGGAAACAGCTCGTTATTTTCGGCGGTTATGGCAATCACCGCGTTGCCCAGGGTCAGCGGTATCTGCGGGATGGTGAACAGGAGGGTCCCCACCACGATATCGTTCCAGGAAATCATGTGGAGGCTGAAAACCGGCAGCCGGAAGCCGAGGTGTATTCCGGCCAGTTCCGGGATGATCTGCGGGTTCATGATGGGGGCCGCGGCCACGCCGATGAGCAGCAGGACGAACATGGCCGGGAGCTTGGGGTTGGTGAGAAGCAGGTAGGTGACCACCAGCGCGATGCCCGCCAGAATGGGGGCCGTTTTCATGCGTTTCACGCCGTCCACCATGAAGGAAAGCCCCAGGCCCAGCATGATGCCGCGCACCACCGGCTTGGTGGCCAGCTTGGAGATGGGTTTCAGTGCCCCCGTGGTGCCCGCCAGCAGCCAGAAAAGACCGGTGGTGAGGCCCGATCCGTAAAGGGCCGCCGGGCTGATTCCTCCGGCGATCGCCGCTGCCCCGATGGCTTTCATGGGCTGGATGGGAATGGGCGTCCGGTAGTAGAACCCGGCCACCATCAACGAGATCCCGAACATGAACAGGAGCCCCAGCGGGTCGATTTTTACGATGGTGATATAGGCCACCACGAACGGGATCAGGGTGCCGATATCCCCGAAGGCGCCCGCCCACTCCATCTTGTTGTAACGGTTGTGAGTTTTCGGCGCGCTGACGGGTTTTTCGCGCGCAGTGCTCTCACCATCGAGTTCTTCGGTCCCGGCATCCGTCAGCATGGCGTTTTCTCCCCTGTTTGCGAGTGAGCTGCAGTCGGCACTCCCGCGGTCTCCCGTTTCCGGGTTTCCGCGTCCCGGCCGGTCCACATCGTGGGGCGTAAAATCTTCGTGCACCGCTGCCGCACGAATTCGCCCTCTACCCGTTAAACCGTCCAAACGGAAAAAACTTGCGCGGGGGCGGTTTTTTTTTGCGGATATTTTTGGAAGCCGACCGGGGCAGGCGGAAGACGGATCGATGAAACGGCACGGGGAGAGGGGATTTGGGGAGGGGCGGCACGGAAAATGTGTGCCGGGTTGCGTTCAAGGTGATATCGAAACGATGCCTTATACTATTTTGCGCCCAAAATTGGACCGATGAAAAAGAGCGGGAGAAAAGTTTCGGGGCTGTTGCCCAAAAGGATATTAAGGTTCATCAATAGTGGGACGAACGAAAATAATGAAACGAACGGAAATAATGGAATGAACGGAAATAGTGGAATGAACGGAAATAGTGGAACGAACGGAAATAGTGGAACGAACGAAAATCCCCCTCCCTGCGATGGGAGGGGTTAGGGGCATAAGCGCTAACTCAATAAAC
>LUZZ01000486.1 GCA_001603845.1 Syntrophobacterales bacterium Delta_01
CTTCGGGCTCCATGCTCTTGGCGATCTGCAGGCCCGACCATTCCATCTCGCCGTAGGCGGCAACGCTTCCGGTCATCGGGAGATACACCCCGATCTTTATGCTGTCCTGCGCCGGGGCCGCTCCCGGAAAACACAGCAAAACGACGAAGGCCAGAATGGACGCCAGTCCCGGCAAGGCTTTCAATTGGTTCATGATTCCTCCTTCTTTATTTTCTGGTATGTATGGTCAAAACTCCGTCCCGGCCGGCAAGCCCAAGGACACCGGAGGGAAAATCCGTTTCCGGGAAAGCCCAAGTCACGGAAATTGGTATATTTCCTACACAATTAGCGTGTTCCATGCTATTTTGCAATCGAGTAAATCCCTTTTTCCCGTCAAACGCCGGATCGAAATGGACCCATTTTCCCAGGATACATTTTCTTTTACCGGCCCTCTTGAGCCCCGAGTGCGCGAGGGCATCACCTTCATCGGTCCCGAGCTGTTCGCCGAAGACGCGGAAGGAAGGCTCCTCAGTCCCATAGCATCCGTATTCCCCAGGCACAAAACCATTATCACCGTCCGCGGCATTCATGCAATCCACGCGTCCCTGATGGTCGAATACCTCCGGCACCAATCCGGCGATTCGAGCGGCTGCGCCGCCCCCGGCTGTTTCGATGAGGTGTGCGACGACGCCGTGTCGCTGGTGCTTCGCAATCCGTACCTGCTCATCCGGTCCGACCCCGCGAACATGGATCATATTTTCGTCGCCGATGAGATGCTCCAGGCTTTTCTGCCCAAAGACCGCATTCAATTTACGGGAATTCATCTTTCCACGGTCCGGGAAAAGCTGCGCCAGAGGGGAGAGAGCTGGCGCATGTCCATTCCGCCCCGGTCGATACGGGAAATCGCCGAATACGTGCGTTCCAGCCGCGTACAGGTGGGCACGGGGCTCACGGTCTACTACAACGCGCAGACCGGCGGGAGGTTTCTCACCTTCGAAGAATTCCTGCGCATCCGGCCTCTCCTGCGATCCGACAGGAACGAGGCCCTGGCCAGGCTGAGGGAAATCCTCGACCTGTTCGGCCGGGTGAACAGTTGGGGGAACCGCGAGCTGAGTTTTTTTCTTCCCGCCGACAAGCACCTGGATTTTACCGGCATCGAACGGACCGTCGTCCTGCTTGACCGGCCTTCCGCCGCCAACCGCACCGACGAAATAGAGGCGGTGTTCGATGCCTTTGCGGAGCGGTTCGCCAAGGCGGCGGGTTCCGAACTGACCATCGACGACGACGACCACGCCGTGTGGCGCACCACCATGTTTTGCCGGCTTTTCGATATCGACGAGCACGAGGTGGAAGAGTGGGCGCTGGGTCTCAGCCACGAATTCCACCTGAACGTGAAGTGGCTCCCGGGGGCGACCGTGGTGAACGGGGAGCTGCGCTTCGACTCCGCCGCAAGCCCGAAGGTCAAAGGCATTCTTTCCCACCTGTGGAACCGGTGCGAGGGGTTCGCTTCCATAAACCTCGGCCGGGTGGAATCTCCGCTGACGTTGCGGGACATTTCCGGCGAGGAGCGGGAAGTCTACCTGGTGGTGATAACCAAAAAGGATGGAAACGAGCACATTCGCCTGCTGCGCCACATGAAATGGGACGTTTTGCACCGCATCAAGCTGGGCGCCCCCCTGCACCAGGCGATCAAGGCCACCGAACTCTACCGCGACTATATCTTCGACAGGCTGCACGCGGCGGCCGAACTGGGTTTTCCGATCCTTTCCTACAACGAAATCACGCTGCAGGAAGACATCCCGGGCCTGGGAAAGATTCAGTCCTTCTTCTTCGATCGCCAATACGTACCGGGCATCGTTACGGACAAAATCCCGCTCGCGTACTACAGGCGGCCCCAGTTCATCGTGGATCTCGCCCGGCTTCTGGGCGCGGCCGCTTCCTTCACGCTGGTGCTGGGCAAGGCCAGTCCCCGGACCGGCAACGTCTTCTACGACGACGGCGACGAGCTGATTCAATTCGACGAGACCGGCACGCCCGAACGGCTGGTGATCATCGAAACCACCGGTTCGTTCACCGACTGGACCACGCCCCTGATCTCGCTGCTGCCCCAATGCCTTCAGCGCTTCCGGTCTCATCTCAACAGGGCCGTAACCGTGGGAGTGCCCCGGCCGGTCATCAATCAGGCCATAGACAATTTTGCACGGGGGCTGACGGAAAAGATCATCCTGCTCAAAGGATTCGCCGCCTCGGCTTCCGTGCAGGACATGTTCAAGGACAGGGACCCCGAACCGGCGGGGATCCGCATCCGGTGGAGAGGCATCCTGGAACGGCTGGACTGCACGGACGTGGAGGAACTGAGGCGATACATCGCCTCCAGCCCGGAACTGGGGGTGAAAACCAGGGAGGCCGGAGGTCTTCCTGCCGGTCCCAATCCCGGCAGGAGGACCCCGTGTGCCTGATTATTTTTCCTTATGCTGAAGCGGCTTTTCGCACTCCGTGCACTTGCCGCTCGAATTGATGCAAGGGTTTTCGTCCACTTCCTGCCCGCATACCGGACATTTCTTCACGTGAATCACCTCCCCCTGATTTTCGAGTATGTTTCTTTTACTTCCATGGTAAGGACCACGGCCGGACATTGTCAATTCAGCGCGGTCCCGCCCGGGCTCCCGGCTTGCCGCACCGCCGGGTCCGTCCGGCAAATGTCAAGGTTGGTGTTTTAAATCTTTCACCGTTCTGTTATAGAAAATCGTTTTCCTAACCGGTAATCTCTCAGGAGGACGTCCAGGATGCCTACTGCTTTCATTACAGGGGCGAGCGGGTTTATCGGCAATCACGTCGCGGCGGCCCTGGTGCGCAGGGGATGGCGCGTGAAGGCGCTTCGCCGCTCCGGTTCGGCCTGTCCCGCGCAGGCAGCGGCGCTCGAATGGGTGGAGGGCGACCTGCGGGACCGGGACATGCTGGGCAGGGCCATCAAGGGGTGCGATGCGGTCTTCCACGTGGCCGCCGACTACCGCCTGTGGGCGCGGGACCCGCGCGAAATCTACGACAGCAACGTTTCCGGAACGGCCAACGTGCTGCACGCGGCCCTCGATGCGGGCGTGGAGAAGGTGGTGGTTACCAGCAGCGTGGGGGCACTGGGGCTCAACCCGGACCGGTCCCCCGCGGACGAAAACACCCCGGTTTCGTTCGACGATATGATCGGGCACTATAAGAAATCGAAGTTCCTTGCCGAAAGGGAAGCGGAAAAATTTTTCGCCCGCGGGCTGCCGGTGGTATGCGTCCACCCCAGCACCCCCGTAGGGCCGGGCGACCATAAGCCCACGCCCACCGGCAAAATCATCCTGGATTTTTTGAACCGGAAAATGCCCGCCTATATCGACACCGGGCTCAACCTGGTGGACG
>LUZZ01000487.1 GCA_001603845.1 Syntrophobacterales bacterium Delta_01
AAAAAGTACCATCAGAGCATTTTAGAATGTATGTAAATGGCATCGTTTACCCCAATTTGAAATCCGAATATTTTCTACACAATATTATAAAGTCGGCCTTGCCTTCGACAAGCTCAGGCAGCGGCCTTTGACAAGCTCAGGCAGCGGCCTTCGACAAGCTTCCCCTCATGATCGGGGACAGGCAGGCAGTTGTCTTTCTCTATATCGTCTTTATAGAACTTGATCGATATCACTTTATAATATTAATGACCATGCAAACTCATGAGGACTTTGTACCCTATACCGGCAACAGCGAGCGCGCCATCAACATCGCGCTGCAAACCCTGCTGCCGCTCGGCTTCCGCATCGAATCGCAGGGCAGCTCGCACCTGACCATCACCAACCAGCGCTACAACAGCACCAAACAGGATGCGCTGTTGGGCATCTCGCGCGCGGAGTTCGACCTGGGCCGTTCCGCCCTGACCGTGCGCGCGGAATTGGGCGGCGTGGAGCGCATGCAGAAATTCCTGCTGTTCATCCTGCTGGGCCTGGGCGCTTTTGACGTGCTCCTGTTCACCGGCTTGTGGTATTTCATCCCCGAAATGCACGCGCAGACCTGGTTCCTGTTCATCCCGCTGGTCGCGCTGATCCCCTGGGCGATCATCGCCCCGCGCATGACCGTCTGGATCCGGGAGCGCACTGTCGCCGCGCTGCAAACGCTGCTTTCGAATATCGCCTCGTCTCAATAAAAATCTTATAAAGAATTTATTTGCGTTATTCCATACTGCTTGTATAATTGTGGACTTAATGGCAGCCCAACCGACCTCCCCCAGCAAACGCAGCGAATTCTACGATGGCATCAAAGGAGAGCTGCCTATCCTGTTGGGCGTGGCGCCCTTCGGCATGATCTACGGCGTGCTGGCGCGCGGCGCGGGCATGTCGGCCTGGGACGCGCAGGCCATGTCTTCGGTGGTGTTCGCCGGGTCAGCCCAGTTCATGCTGGTGCAGCTCATCAACCTGGGCACGCCGGCCTTGATGATGATCCTGACCGGATTGATCATCAACCTGCGCCACGCGCTCTACAGCGCCTCCATCTCCCCCTACACGAAACACCTCAGCCCGCTGTGGAAAGCCGGGCTTTCCTACCTGCTGACCGACGAAGCCTACGCGGTAGTGGTCATGCATTACCAAAAGAAAACCGACATCCAAAACAAGCACTGGTTCTTCCTGGGAGCCGGGCTGGTGCTGTGGTCGTGCTGGCAGCTCAGCACCGCCGCGGGCATCTTCCTGGGGGCGCAGGTGCCGGCCAGTTGGGGCCTAGATTTCACCCTGGCGCTGACCTTCATCGCGCTGGCCGTGCCTTCCATTGACGACTGCCCGTCGCTGCTGGCAGCCCTGAGCGCGGGAACCACCGCCCTGCTGGCGCGCGGTTTGCCCTACAAATTGGGCCTGATCGCGGCGGCCTTCGTGGGAATCGCGGTGGGCTTGTGGAGCGAGAAACGATGAGCGATATCTGGATCGTGATGATNNTTCATCCTGCTGCTGCAGCACTGGCAGCCGCCGCAGGTCGTGCAAAGCGCGCTGCGCTACGTTCCGGTGGCCGTGCTGACCGCCATCATCGTGCCAGAAATTTTGGCCTCGGACGGCACGCTGGATTTCTCGCTGGGCAACGCGCGCCTCATCGCGGGCCTGATCGCCGCGCTGGTGGCCTGGCGCACCAAGAGCGCCCTGTGGACGATCGCCGCGGGCATGGCGGCTTTCCTGGTTTTGAAAGCTTGGGTATACTAATTCTTTCAATTTATTCAAGTTCGCCGACCATACAAAAACAAATGAAATAATCTAAAACAATTTGTATTAATGCTTGGAAATGGCCTTTATTTTCCTATATTTGTTTTCAACAATTTACTTATAGATGTCCTCTGTAAATC
>LUZZ01000488.1 GCA_001603845.1 Syntrophobacterales bacterium Delta_01
AGGTGGCGCCGAGCGTCCCGCCGGCCCCCTACCCCGAAGCCGGCCCCCGGCCGGAATCCATGGCCCCCACCGGCTCGCTGTGGGCCCCCACCAGCGGCTCCCTGTTCGCGGACCTCAAGGCGGCCAAAGTGGGCGACGTGGTCACCATCACCATCACCGAAGAATCCTCGGGATCGAAGGCGGCGACCACCAGTGCGTCCAAGGACAAGACTTTTTCGGGACAGTTCACTTTCTCGGGCGCCGGACTGGGCGCCTCGGGAGTGGCCAACCCCAAGGGGGCCATGTCTTTCGGCCCCTACAGCGGCCAGTTCACCCACGGGTTTAAAGGCGACGGCTCGACCACCAAGACCGACTCCATGACCGCGAGCATGACCGCGACGGTGGTGGCCGTCCTGCCCAACGGGAACCTCCTGGTGCGCGGCTCCCGCTGGACGAAGGTAAACGACGAGATGCAGCAGTTGGTGCTCGAAGGCGTGGTGCGCCCGGTGGACATCAACCGGAACAACACGGTCTCGTCCCAGAACGTGGCCGAAGCGAAGATATTCCTGTTGGGAAAGGGACCGGTGACCCAGCACCAGAAACCGGGCTGGCTGGGACAGGTGTTGGATTTCCTTTCTCCTTTCTGAGAAATCGTTTACCGCAGAGGGCACCGGGAAACGCGTGAAGAACCCTTCGGGAAGCCGGCGGTTTGAATTTTGGGCGGCTTTCGCGGTCTCCGTGCCTTTTGCGATGAATGCGTTTCAAACGATGCGAGGGTTGCATGGGTAAGAAAAGATTTTCCATTTCGGCGTGGATATCCATCCTGGCGCTCCTGCTCGCGTGGCCGGGGACGGCGGGCGCGGCGAGGATCAAGGACATCGCCTATTTCATGGGATCGCGGGCCAACGATCTCATCGGCTACGGGCTGGTGGTGGGCCTCAACGGCACCGGAGACAACACCAACACCCTGTTCACCGTGAACAGCCTCGCCAACCTCCTGGACAACATGGGCATCCACATCGACCCCACCCAGGCCAAGATCAAAAACGTGGCGGCGGTGATGGTGACCGCCAAGCTGCCGCCCTTCGCCAGGATCGGGACCCGGATCGACATTGAAGCCTCGTCGATCGGCGACGCCAAAAGCCTGGAAGGCGGCACCCTGCTCATGACGCCCC
>LUZZ01000489.1 GCA_001603845.1 Syntrophobacterales bacterium Delta_01
TCCAACCTGGTAATTTAGCTCCCTGGAGCAAAGCGAAAAGGCATCCGCAAGGATGCCTTTTCTGCTTTGTACCGATCCCCGGCCGGATATTTTTTGGCTGGAGGGGGTCAGAACTCTTTAGAAATGTCCCCTTAAGAACTCGGAGAAAATGTCCCGTGGTGTGGTTGTTTCCGCGTCAGGGGGCGGCGGGGGCGGGCGCAGACCGTGTTCCTCGGAGAAGCAAAGACGCCAGCGCGCAACCGCCCGCCAAAACGGTCAGAGACAAAGACCATCTGGTGCACGCCACCAGCGGCAGGTTTGTGCTGCCTTGCGGGTCAGCGGTTAAATGGATCGTGCAGACCGTTCCAGTTGCCGTTGTCCCGTACGCCATCGCCGTTGGAGTCGTCAATTTTCTGGATCCCCATGCCCTCGGCGTGGGTATCAACAAAGACGAACCCAGGTTTGCCGTTGTTGCGCGGGGCGGGATAGGCGCGCACCTGCCAGTCGTACGGACCGGGGCTGGGGGTTTCGATCATGCCGTCGTCGCCTTCGTAATATCCGGTAAGTTTTGCGCCCAGATTCAAGGAAGGCAGCGGCGGATCGAGCGCGTAAGGCGCCTCGGGCTTGCCGGTATAAACACCGCGGTGCGATTTCGAGCCGGCGGTATCCCCCACGAACACCGTACTGCTCGGATGACGGATGTCGGCGCCCAGCCGGGCGCTATATCCGGGCTTCCCATGCTCGCCGGTGGCATACCCCAGGTAGTGCAGGTTGTAACCGTAACCGCCGTAAATGTACTGCCGATACCCGTCAATGCCGAACGGCCGGGAAAAATCCTCGCTGGCAATTTGCTCGGTAGTCAGAAATGGACTCAGGAACACCTTGGGCTGGGGCGCGTAGCAGACCATTTGGTCGGGCCAGTGAGTTTTGACCGCTTTAGTCAATCCCAAGTTCTTTCCCTCCTGGCGATCAATGATTGCCCCCTGGTAGTAATAGCCTTCGTGATGGGCAAAAAACCCGTTGCTGTCGTCGAGGTACATCTGGTTGGCGATGCCGATTTGCCGCAGATTGTTGAGGTTCGCTATGCCCTTGGCGGTGTTTTTTGCACGGCCCAGCGTGGGCAGCAGCAACGCCGCCAGGATGGCGATAATGGCGATGACCACCAGCAACTCGATCAAAGTAAAGCCCCGCCGCCGCCAGCGGCGACAGTTGATTTGCGCAACGGTTACATCAAGGGACTTCATGCAGATCTCCTATTCAGAGGTTTTCCAACGGTTTCAGGGGATAGCGGCAAGGTGGGGAGGCGGGATTAGCCGGCGACCAGATAGAGCATGATGCACGAATATTCGAAGCCGCGGAAGTGCGCGCTCGGCGTGAAAGCTGTCGCCGCAACCACGCGGGTGAGGATGGAAGTCCGTTTCATAAGTTTTTCATCAGTAGCTCATGGGTGCGCGGCGGAAGCGTCGTTGGTATCGGCTGGGCCCCCCGGCGTCCAAGTGGCGTCTGTGGGCTTGGATTTTGGTTCTCGGCCGCGTGGTCAACCGTTCTTCCCTTCGACCCAAGGGCAGGCTGCCTCACCCCATTCCACCTGTCAACCGCATTCTCGACGCCTGTTGTGGTTAGGCCGGGAGATCGTGAACACTTTTTTAGGCTTCTCAAAGGGGGTCAAAACTCTTTAGCAATGTCCCCTTAAGAGCTCAGGAGAAAATGTCCCGTGGTGTTGTTGTTTCCGCGTCGGGTCCAATAAGGGACATTTTCAAAGAGTCGAGATATTTTTGGCTGGAGGGTTGACGCCGGGAGGCGGCAAAGGCAAACTGCCCGCCTATGCTAGCTTCCTGTGTAGTGCGATGGTGGTTGGCCCTGACGGTGGCATTTTCAGCCGTCACGGTCCTGGCTGGGCCAAATGAACTTTATGATCCCCCGGCCTTGTTTCTGACCTGGAAACGCGATCCGGCCCGGACCATGATCATCCACTGGCAAACGGTGGGCGAAGCCCGGGCCGAAGCCTATTACCGCGCCAGCGGAGCCGGGGACTGGATCAAGGTGCAAGGGGAGAGCCATCCTTTTCCCAAGTCCAAGCGCACGATTCACACCGTGGAACTCACGGGCCTGACGCCCCGGTCGGATTACGAGTTTTGCTTTTTGCCCGGGGAAAAGACCTTCCGGTTCCGCACGCTGCCGGCCACGCTGGTTTCCCCGGTTCGCTTTGTCAACGGGGGCGACGCTTACCACGAGCGCAACTGGATGGATACGATGAACCGGCTGGCGGGCAAGTTCGATCCAGCCTTTGTGGTTATTGGCGGAGACCTGGCCTACTCCTGCGGTGGCAAGTCCCCGGAGCGGATGGAGCGATGGGATGATTATTTTGATTCCTGGAAGACGAATGCGCGCGCTTCGGACGGGCGGCTGGTTCCCCTGCTGGTCACCATTGGGAACCACGAGGTGGTCGGGTCCTGGGACCAAAGCCCCACCAACGCGCAAGGCTTTTACGCCCTTTTTCCCTTGCCGGGAGAACGCGGGTATGCGTGCCTGGATTTTGGCAATTACCTGAGCCTGTTCCTGCTGGACTCGAGCATCACCCATCCCATCGAAGGCGCCCAGACCGACTG
>LUZZ01000490.1 GCA_001603845.1 Syntrophobacterales bacterium Delta_01
ACAGCCTGAAACAGGCAGACCCAATGGGCTGGCTGAAAATGATGATGTCCGAAAGCGAGCAGGAAAAGTTTAACGCCCTTTCCCCTGCCCTGCAGGAGCAGCTCCTGGCCCGGGCCAGCGGCATCACCGCCCTTTCCAATATCATCAACGGTCAGAAGGGAGTGGATATTCTTTCCCTCACCTCTGCGCTGCAGGCCATTATGAACATGCCTGAACTGGAAATTGAAGAACCCGTATACTATCTGTTCCTTTTTGAAAAGGGAGTGCCTGTATTGGTCACTTTGAGCTGGCATCATGCCACCGGCATGTTCCTCGTTCTGAGTGAAGCGGAAGCAGAATCCCAGGAAACAATCCAGGCATTGCTCCAGCCTTTGGGCATCGAAATGTCCCCTGTCGATATCCCTGCTCAATAAGCGTTGCAGCCCGATATAAAAACTCTGGCGGTCATCAGGCCGCCAGAGTTTTTTACTTTTTGATAACCCTTCAGGGTTGCAGTCCCTTGTGCATCTGTGTGATCATCGGCCAGTCGTTGTCGATGCTGTCGCCGTGCACTTCCCAGATGATCAGGCCGCCCAGTCCGTTGACCTTGATATAGTCCAGCTTCGCCGCCAGGGACTCGGTGCTTTCATAGGTGATGAAGTCAAGGTATTCAGGAGCTTCCGGATTGTCGTTCCACAGCCAGGCAGCGCCCTTTTCCGCGTCATAGCTCTTATGCCATCCGGGAGTTCCTTCCGGCACAGCGGCCTGCTCGATCGCCATCAGGTCATGCCAGGTCATGTCGTCAATCGCGTCTGCGGGAGCGCCCACGGTTTCCTCCGCCGGCTCACGCATCTTCCAGCCATGGCTGTACAGCGGGGAGCCGATCGTGATCTTTTCCGCCGGCACACCCTGCTCCAGCAGGTACTTCACAGCCGTATCCGCGGAAACTTCACCCAGCAGCGCCGTATGATGGCCAGTGTTCTCCTCCCAGGAGCCTGCCATGTCATAGGTCATCAGGTTGATCTTGTCCACATAGGGATGCAGGGAAGCGTAATCCTGCTTGCTCAGGGACCAGCCGACAGAGGCGCCGGCACACACGGTCAGGATCTTCTTTCCTTCGCCGAAATGCTCATCCAGTGCTTCACGGAGCTCTTTCAGCATCAGGGTGTAGTTGGTCCAGTCGTCGCCCACCACCGGGCAGCCTTCGTCGCTTTCATCCTCGGGTTCACGTTCCACGCCGGGGTACTCCCAGTCGATGTCCAGGCCGGACAGGAAAGGATAAGCGTCCAGGGTATCCAGGCAGCTCTGGATAAAGGATCCGCGGCTTTCCTTGGTCAGCGCCATCTCGGAGAAGTGGCCGGAGTCTGTCAATCCGCCGTCCTGGGGAATGACTTCCCAGAAAGCGTGGTTCACGCAGTCGATTCGATCCCACGGCAGGCCGTTCACATCCTGCCGGCTGTCGGAATAGATGTTCCAGTTCGGGAAGTAAACAGTCACGCCGGGTTCCTCTTTCTTCGTTTCGGCACAGGCGCCGCCCAGGAAAAGGGCACAGAGCAGGGCAGCAGTCAGTAACACGCAAAGGAGCTTCTTCATTATTCATCCCTCCAAATGTAATTGTTGTCCCCTTGTTGGGCTCATTCTATCACACCTGGAAT
>LUZZ01000096.1 GCA_001603845.1 Syntrophobacterales bacterium Delta_01
CCCACGCCACGGCGTCCGGGCTTCCGCCCGCGCCGCAAATCACCGCGTCGATGTCTCCGGCGGAAAGCCCCGCGGCGGAAAGCGCGCAATCCACGGCGGATTCCACGGCGGAACGCGCCGGGCGGCCGCCATCCGGTTCCTTTCCGCAGGAGAACCCGAACCCGCCCACGACGGCAAGCGGTTTGGCCCCTCTTTTTTCCGCCAGGTTCCAAGGCTCCAGCACCAGCGCCGCGCCGCATTCTCCCAAAACGGCCGGATCTCCCAGCCCGTGCAGACCGGCCCGCGCCAGGCTCAACGGGGAAATCTCCTCGCCCGCTCCCCCCGCCAGCACCGCCAGCGCCCTGCCTTCGCGCAGCACCTTGACCGCTTCGGCCACGGCCAGGACGCCGCCATCGGCGTGAGGAGCGAACACGCAGTTCTCTCCCCGCATGCCCAGGCTGATCGCCACCTGGCAAAACGCCACGTTATTGAGCATGGCGAGCGGCCACAGCGGATATATCTCCAGGTAGCCGCCGGAAAAAAACTTCCCGAAGTCCAGCTCGCCGTCCGGCAAAAGGGACTTCAGCACGGAGGGCAGCAGGTCTTCTACGCGGTAGTCCACCATGCCCATGCCGGCGAAAAAACCAATGTCTTCCGGCGCCGTCCCGCTCGAATCGAGCCCCGCCTGCCCGTGGGCCTCCCGTGCCGCGCTGAGCAGCAGGGCGAGGTGTTTTCCCATGGATTTGGCGAGCTTGGGATGGACGTCGGAGCCGGGGTCGGGAGCGTCCACCGGTCCGGCGGCCGGGGCAATGGATCCGACGCCGTCCAGCCGGTCCCGGATGGCGGCGGCGGAACTTCCCAGCGGGCAGACGGCGCCCATTCCGGTGATCGCTATCCTCTCGTTTCCCGGCGGTTCGGTCCGGGGTTGCCGGTCGGAGCGGTTCATTTGCGGAACTTGCCGAGGCACAGGGCGGCGTTTTGCCCGCCGAACCCGAAGGAATTGGAAAGCGCGATGGAGTGCTCGACCCGGCGGGCCTGGTTGGGCACGTAGTCCAGGTCGCACTTGGGGTCCGGGAATTCGTAGTTGATGGTGGGCAGGATGACCGATTCGTTCATGCCCATGATGGTGAGGGCGGCCTCGATGGCCCCCGCCCCGGCGATGGTGTGGCCCGTCATGGACTTGTTGGAACTGACCGGGATGCTCGCCGCCCGCTCCCCGAACACCCGCTTTATGGCGAGCGTTTCGATGTAGTCGTTCTGGACGGTGGAAGTGCCGTGGGCGTTGATGTATTCGATATCTTCGGAGGTGATACCCGCGTCCCGGATGGCCGCGTTCATGGCGTAGAAGGCCCCGTCGCCTTTGGGGTGGACGTCCGTGATGCGGAAGGCGTCGCCCGACGACCCGTAGCCCAGAATTTCACCATAAATATGGGCCCCGCGCGCAAGAGCGTGGTCCAGGTTTTCCAGGACCAGAGCCCCGGCCCCCTCGGACATCACGAACCCGTTTCTCTTGCGGTCGAAAGGCCGGGATGCCTTCTCCGGAGAAGAATACCTTTCGGCCAGGGCGCGGATGAGGACGAAACCGACAAACCCCACGAAGTTCAGGTTCGACTCGCAGCCCCCGGCGATCATCACATCCGCCCGGCCTTCCTGGATCAGCCGAAACGATTCGCCGATGGCCTGGGACCCGGCCGCGCAGGCCGAGACCACCGTAAAACTGCTCCCCCGGCAGTTAAACAGGATGGAAAGGATCGAGGTGGCCACGTCGGGTTTGCGCCTGAAAAAATTGAAATAGGAATAGACGCCGTGCCTGGAAAGGCCGTCTATGTCCCAGCTTCCCCCGTTGCTGTATTTATAGAAGAGAAGAACGTCCTCGATCCTTGGGTTTTCACCGTGGTATCCAAGGCTTACTCCGATTCTTCCCCGTTCTTCGATGGAATCCAGGCCCGCCGCGTCCGCCGCTTCGGAAGCCGCCGCGACCATCATCCGCAGCCCGCGCGAGCTGCACTTCTCGATTCCCTGGAACCTGCCTCCGCCCAACGGCCCATCGAGCCAGGCGTCGTCCACCTGCCCTCCGATGCGGCACGGCAGGCCGCTCGCATCGAAGGCGGTCAGCAGTTCTATGCCGCACACCCCATTTCGAGCGTTTTCGAACGTTTCGCGGCTGTTTTTCCCGATGGGGGTCATCATCCCGTAGCCGGTGACGACCACCCGGTTTTTTTCAGGAGGTATTTTCAGCAAGCTTTCGCGATCCCTTGTCCGGTGAAGGCGGCGGGCACAAAGAACCGTGCCGGCCCGCACGTTCCTTCGCCGGAACGTGAAAACGGCAAAGACACCGGATTCCCGCCCAGAAGCATTGCGGGAATGACGATTTTAAAGACCTCACCCTATTTGTGGATCCCACATTCCGCCGGTTCCCAAACCCCGGCTCGGGAAACCGGAAACCGCGGCGGGCACGGACGGACCCGTGCCCGCCCTCGCTTCGTCTATTTTGCTACTATAATCAGGGCTATTTATTTACACGAAAAAAACCGGGAAGGCACGAAGGATTGTGTATCGAGGGGACTTCGCGGAAGCAGGCATGGCCTTCGCGCCCATCCTGCCCTTGCCTCCATGGCCCGTCGCGGTCTTCGCGTCAAGTCCGGGAAAAGCGTTAGAAGATCTTTTCCTTTTCCTGCACCTGGGTCAGCCACTGGTCCATCAGGTCGTCCCCGTTGGTGAAGGTAGCGGGCTCGGAACACGCACCGCACTGGATCCGGGTTTCCTCTTCCACTCTCCAGTCCTGCTTTCCGCAGTTCGGGCAGGTCTCGGGCAGGGTGTCCAAAAGATTCATCACGCCGTCCACAATGGACTGCACGGTAACCAGGGCGGGCATCTCGTCCATATCCATTCCCGGCTTCAGATCCCCACCCGAGCTGTTGAACCTCAGAGCCAGGACCTTCACCGCGCCGGCAGTCAATTTGCCGTCGGGATCCACCGCCGATTCCTCGCCGAACATTTCCTCCATGTGCTCCAGCACCGAGTGGCGAGCCGTCTTGACCCCGAACGCCTGCTCCAGGCGGTAGTTTATATCCAGGAAATCGAGAGATTCGGCCTCCAGGTCTTTTATCAGCGAACTTTCCCGCCTGACCCTCTTCCTATCGATACCCAACCCCTCGGAAATCGCGTTGATCACTTCTTCAAAAACTCTTTGCTCCGAAATGAGCGTCTGCTTCATTGGCACCCCGACCTCGCTTATCGTGTTATGCGCCGGCATCTAAGGCCCCGCAGGGGTGGCGCTTTTCACCCATGCCGGGCGGTATAGTCTATTGCTCAAACCGTTGTCAACCACGATGATCTGCCCCCGGATCGCCCGCGCGGCCGGGCTGCACAGAAAAAGGACCACGTCCGCGAGGGCATCCGTCCCCACGCACAGCTCATCGGGGATGTTTTCGATCTCGTCCATGACCTGCTGCAGGACCCTGAACGAATCGGTCCTCACCACCCCGCCGCACACGCCGTTGACTGAAATCCCCTTCGACGAAAGGCTCTCGGCGCAGTCCCGCACCACGGCCTCCATGGCCGCCTTCATGCTCCCCAGGGGATACGAAGGATTGTAGAACCGGCTCCCGAGGCTGGATATGAAAATGACCTTCCCACCGGAAGCCTGCAGCATGGGCAGGGCCTCCTGGATGCAGAAAATATTTCCCATGTAGTTGGTTTCCACCAACTGGCGCATTTCCCTTTCCAGCAGTTTTTCGATGGGCTTGAACGGCGCCTTGGCCGCGTTCAGGATCAAAAAATCCAAGCGCCCGAACTCGGCTTTTACCGTTTCGAAAAGTTCCTTCACCGAGGCCCGGGAAGCGATGTCGGCCTTGACGGCCGCCGCTTTCCGGCCAAGCCCTTCGATTTCCCGGCATACCGCTTCCACTCTTGCCTTCGAAGAAGCCCCCGCACGGGCGTAGTTCACCACCACGTCGGCTCCCGCTTGGGCGAAAGCCAGCGCAATGGTTCGGCCGATTCCACGCGAGCTTCCGGTTACCACCGCAGTTTTGTCCTTGAAAAACGAACTATTCATATCCAAAAATAGACTTCCTTGCTAATATTCAGAAAAAATAGGCACATTTTGGATTATTTCGCCGAATTCATGTGCCAAGTTCCATGTCAGGGGCGGCATTTTAACATAATGGCCGGATTTTACAACCGATTGCCCGAAGATCCTAGAGCCCGGACTGATTGGGCCAGGGCGAGAAACTCCCGCGGCGAGAGCGTTTCGGGGCGTCTTGCCGGGTCGATGCCCGTTTCGGCAAAGGCGCGGTCGAGCCCTGAAGGCGAGAGCCCGAAAACGCCCTTGAGGCAGTTTTTGAGCGTCTTGCGGCGCTGCTGGAAGGCGGTGCTCACCAGCTTGCGCAAAAAATCGAAGGGAGGACCGGGCGGTGGAGTGTCGTTGAAATCGATCCGGATCACCAGGGAATCCACCTTCGGGGGCGGAAAAAACTGGCCGGGGCCGACGGGGAACAGCGGCCGCACGGTCGCATAGAGGCCCAGGAGCACGCTCAGGACCCCGTACTCCCCGCTTCCGGGCGCTGCCGCGAACCGTTCGCCCACCTCTTTTTGCACCATGAACACCGCGCGCCCCACCGCCGGAAAGGCTTCCAGGAGGCGAAAGACGAGCGCCGAGCTGATGCTGTACGGCAAATTGCCCAAAAGCACCAGGCGCTTTCCCTCGGCGGCCCTCAGCCCCTCAAAATCGAAGCCCACGGCGTCCTGTTCATGGACCTCGGCCCCGCATTCCGGCGGCAGCCTTTCCCGAAGATAGGCGGCCATCTCGCGGTCGAGTTCCACCAGGTGGAGCCTTCTCACCGACTCCACCAGGAACCGGGTGAGCGCCCCCAGCCCCGGGCCGATTTCCACCACCACGTCCGATTCGGCCAGGTCGGCGCTGTGTACGATCCGGGCGGCGGTCGCCGGCTGGGCCAGGAAATGCTGCCCGAAGCTCTTCCTGGCGCGAATGCCGGTCAGGCGAAAATATTGGCCGGGCGTCAAAAATTCAGCCATGGCGGGGTCCCGGCTGGCCTTTGGGGTTGATCTGCATCCGTTATTAGTGCACCCTTCCTGTTTTATTTATGTAGCTTTTCTACTATCTTTGGTGTTTTTGAACAACCTGCTATTCTTGATTAATTTAGGGATTTAAGGATTCTGGAAACGAGGGCGGAACGAAACATGGCAATCGTGGCGATAGTGGGAAGGCCGAACGTCGGCAAATCGACGCTTTTCAACCGGATAAGCCGGAGCAGCCGCGCGCTGGTGGACGATCTTCCGGGCGTTACCAGGGACCGCAACTACGCCCCCGCCGCGTGGGACGATAAGAATTTCACCCTGGTGGACACCGGAGGCTTCATCAGCGGGGACGAATCCGTTTTCGACCGGCATACCCGCGACCAGATCGAGTATGCCCTCCAGGAAGCGGACATCCTGCTGTTCGTTGCCGACGCCAAAACAGGGCTGCACCCCGAAGATCCCGTCCTGTTCGACATGCTGCGCCGCACCTCGAAGCCCGTCTTCTTCGCGGTAAACAAGATCGACGGGGCGGAACAGAAAAGATATCTCGACGAATTCTACGCCATGGGCGTCGAAAAGCTCTACCCCATCAGTTCCGCGCACGGGTACGGGCTGGGAGATCTCCTGTCCGATATCGCCGAACTGGTCCCCGAATCCGAGGGCTTCGCGGAGGCCGAAGAAGAAGATGAAGTGTCGGAAATCCGGGTCTCCATCCTGGGCAGGCCCAACGTGGGCAAGTCCACCCTGGTGAACCGCATCCTGGGGGAGCCGCGGGTGATCGTGAGCCCCGTTCCGGGCACCACCCGGGACGCGGTGGACACCGCCTTCGAACGCGGCGGCCGAAAATTTCTCCTGGTGGACACGGCGGGGATCAGGCGGAAGGGCAAGACCCGCGAGAAACTGGAAAAGATCAGCATCATCAAGGCGCTGCAAACGATAGAAAAAAGCCACGTGTGCGTCATCCTGCTGGACGCGTCGGAGGCCGTGGCCGACCAGGACCTCCACATCGCCGGATACATCCGGGAACGGTTCCGGGCCTGCATCGTGGGCGTGAACAAGTGGGACACCCTGGAAGCCGACCCCAAGGCCATGAAAAACTTCATCGAAGACACCCGGTACCGGTTCCGGTTCATGCCCTACGCGCCGATTCTGCCCTTCTCGGCCCTCGGCGGCAAGGGGGTGGGCAAGCTGATGCCCGCGGTCACCGAAGTCTTCGAACAGTTCAACCGGCGGGTCACCACCGGGGTGCTGAACCGGGCGCTCCGCGAAGCCCTCGGCACGCACGAACCGCCGGTGGTGAGAGGCCGCAGGCTCAAGTTCTTCTACGCCACCCAGGCGGGAGTCCGGCCGCCGATGTTCGTCATTTTCTGCAACTACCCGGACAGCATCCACTTTTCCTACGAGCGGTTCCTGGTCAACCAGTTCCGGGAAAGCTTCGGCCTGGACAAAACCCCCATCCGCCTGGTCTTTCGCGGAAGGCAGCGCGAAGAGCGGAAGGGATAGTGCCGGTTGCCAAGCCCCGGGAATGGTGGGCACGGCTTCATCGTGCCCACCATTCCCGGGGGCAGAGAGCGGTGGGCACGGTAAAGCCGTGCCCGCCCTACACCCCGCTTTCAAGATTGAACCAATGAAAAAGAGCGGGCGAAGCCCCTACTACAGCTCCACCTGGACTCCCAGTTCCACCACCTGGCCGGGGGGCAGCCCGAAGTAATTGGTCGCCGACTGGGAGTTGCGGGAAAGAAAGGCGAACAGGCTCTTGCGCCATCGCATCATTTTCGAATCGCCGGTGGGCAGCAGGGTTTCACGGCCGAGGTAGTAGGTGATGGGGTCGGTGCGGGGAATGCGTTCCGCCCGGAAGGCCAGGTTGAGAACGCGCGGCACGTTGGGGGTTTCCATGAAGCCGTAGCGGGCGATGAGCCGGTAGAAGCCGTTGCCCAGTTCTTCGACCAGGATGCGGTCTTTTCGCACCGCCGGCATTTCGACGGACAGGATCGTCAGGAGGACTACCTGCTGGTGCAGCACCTGGTTGTGCCTGTAGTGGTGCAGGAGCGAGGGCGGCGTAAACCTCGACGTCGACGCCAGGAATACCGCCGTGCCCGATACCCGGTGGATGTCGTGCTCGTCCACGTCCTTCAAAAAGTCGTCGAACGGCAGGGACTGCTTCAGGAACTTGCTGGAAAGAGCGGCGCGGCCGTCTTTCCAGGCGTTCATGATGGTCACGATGATTGCCGCCATCACGATGGGAAACCAGCCGCCGTCGAAAAATTTAAACAGGTTCGACCCGAAATAGGTCAGGTCGAACAGCAGGAAAACTCCCACCAGCGGAAGCGTTTTACTGACCGGCCATTTCCAGTTCTCCGTGGCCACGAAGTAATAGACCGCGGAAGTCAGGCCCATGTTGGCGGTCACCGCCACGCCGTACGCCCCGGCCAGCCCGCTCGAACTCCGGAACACCAGCACCAGGGCGATGCACACCACCATCATGATCCAGTTGATTTCCGGGATGTATATCTGCCCCATGGTGGTTTCCGAAGTGTGGACGATGGTGATGCGCGGGAAATATCCGAGCTGCACGGCCTGGCGCGTGAGCGAGAAGGCCCCGGAAATCATCGCCTGGGAGGCGATCACCGTGGCCACCGTGGCAAGCCCCACCATGGGGTACAGGAGCTGGCGCGGCACCAGGGCGTAGAAGGGATTGGGAGCGGCCTGGGGCGTGGAGAGCAGAAGCGCGCCCTGGCCGAAATAGTTCAGCAGGAGGGCCGGAAACACCAGCCCGAACCACGAAAACCGGATCGGCCCCTTGCCGAAATGCCCCATGTCGGCGTACAGGGCTTCACCGCCGGTGATGACCAGCACCACGGAACCGAGAACCACCAGCCCGTGGATGTGGTTTGCGGCGAAAAACCGGTACGCGTACACCGGATTGAACGCCCACAGAACCCCCGGGTTGAGCGCGATGTGCCGGATCCCCAGCGCGGCCAGCGCAATGAACCACACCAGCATGACGGGGCCGAACACTTTGCCGATCCCGGCCGTGCCGTGCCGCTGCAGGAGAAACAGAGCGAACAGGACCAGGCAGGTCAGGGGAACGATCAGGTGCTTGGCGGCGTCGGTCGCCACCTCCAATCCCTCGATTGCGGAGAGCACCGAAATGGAAGGGGTGATAAACCCGTCTCCGTAGAGCAGGGCGGCCCCGGCCAGGGCGGCGAGCACCATGAAACTGCGGAGCCTTTTCGAGAGCCGGTCCGCTCCCGGCACCAGGGCCAGCAGGGCAAAAATTCCACCCTCTCCGCGGTTGTCCGCCTTCATGATGAACGTGATATATTTGATGGACACCACAATGGTGAGCGACCAGACGACCAGGGAAAGCACGCCCATGACGTTGGCGTGGCTTGCCTGAATGGCGTGCTCGCCGTGGAAGCACTCCTTGATGGCGTAAAGCGGGCTGGTCCCGATGTCCCCGTAAACGACCCCCAGGGCGCCCAACGCCAGCCCCATGCGGAAGGTTGCAAAACCCTGACCGTTATTGTTCTCCATAGGTTTATGAATGAGCCTTTCCTCCGGTTTTTACCGCTGATCAAGCACGTCTCGTGCCAAACCACGGCAATACAATCGGCACAAACGGTTCCGACATGTATAGTCTAAGAACGTTGCCCACAAAAAAACCGCCGGGAAGAACCGGAAATTTGCGCATCGGCCTCCGGCTCATTTTCCGGAGAAAAATCGCACGCGGCCGTCCTTCAAAAATATATCAAGACCCTCGCCGACAGGGAGATTGCAGCCCCTTGCCGCCGGTTTTCGTTCTTGCCTGTGTCACGTCAAAAATGGGTGTGGGATGCGTCCGGCCGGGATTTTCCGCAAAATACCGGTCGAAGCCTTCGAGGTGGGATTCCCGGGGCAAATCCTCTGCAAAAGAACAAACACCGGAAAAACGGCAGCCGAGGGAGAATTTTCCCTACCCTCGAGCCTGTACCCAGGTATACCCTCCCCGACGCCTGCGAGGTTAGCTGACGGGCTTGGGCCGAAGAGGTTGCCCTACGCCGGGATGTCCGGCGATTCGCCCCACGAACTGCGGGTCCCCCGCTCCTGCACCACGGCAGGATAAGGCGGTTTGGCGGAAGGCAATGTAAACCCGGCCGCCTTGGGTGTCAATCAGTTTTAGCGGCGGCGGTGCATCGTTTAACCAACCTATTTCCACAGCCGGCAGACGCGATAATGCCGTATTTCTCTTCGAGCAAGACAGAAAATCACGGGTGGATGCGTGGTTTTGGAAGCTGTTCCCGCGTTTATCCTGCATGTATTACACCTGAGCATGATTCGGAGCATTCCCAAAAAGAGCCAAAAAGAGCTCATCTCGATTTAGCGGGGCGACTTCCACGTTACTAACTCTGCGCACGGTGCGTACTAACTCGGTGAAGGCTTGACACGCATTCGGTGATGTAAGCATCTTGTCTGTTCTGTCAAATGCAGCTAATGCGGCCAGTACATCGGAGTGTCCAAATACGGCTATTCTTGCTCTTGCATCTGCCAACAGAGCTGCAGATTCCTGCTCGGCTTTTTTATCCTTGAATCTCTGGGCCTGACTAATCCCAGCAACTGCTTTGAGGAAATCCACATAAGCCTGCACACGTTTGTCCTGAAAACGCGACCAATCGGCCGAATTCCTCGAAAACCAAAAATGCAATACGGCACCAAACACGACACCAAGCACAGGTAAAATAGCTGCTACATAAGCGTTCATGAGAATATACCTCGACTTTGTATCCGTTGGTTCCCAAGCTCAGGCCTGAAAACCAGCAGGAAGAACATGCCACGCTTTGCTCCCATCATGACGCCCCATGCGGACAACATCTCAAAATAAGAAGAAAAAAGCGGCATGAGGGCTGTTTTCCTCATGCCGCCTAACACCGAGAGATTGGAGGTCAGCCGCTGGGCGGAGCGGCTGACCGCGTTTTTCTTATTCTTTTTCTTTCTTCTTCTCTTCCACAACGCACTTTTTGACCAGCTTTTCGTACTGCTCGTCCACCTTGGCCTGGATGAACTGGACCTCGGATTCCGTCAGGTGGCGGAAACGGCGCTGGGGTTTGAAGTACTCGGTCACCGGCTTCGGCTTGGCGACTTTGCGCGACAGGTAGTACACCCCGTCGATGACTTCATAGAGCGGGAACACCTTGGACTGGACGGCCAGCTTGGCCACTTCGATGCTCTCGTCTATTCCGCACCGCCAACCGGTGGGACACGGCGAATAGATATGAATGTAGGCGGGGCCGGGAACCAGCGACGCCTTCTTCACCTTGTTCATGAGATCCATCGGGTAGGCCGGGGTCGCCGTGGCGACATAGGGCGCTCCGTGGGCCACCGCGATTTCAGCCATGTTCTTCTTCCAGGTCGACTGGCCGGAGCTTTTCTTGCCTGGAGGCGACGTGGTCGTGGACGCGCCGAAGGGAGTGGACGAAGAGCGCTGGATACCCGTATTCATGTACGCTTCGTTGTCGAAGCACAGGTAAAGGAAGTTGTGGCCGCGCTCCAGGGCGCCCGAAAGGGCCTGCATGCCGATGTCCGCCGTCGCGCCGTCACCGCCGTAGGCGACTACGGTCACGTCGGGTTGATTGATGATTTTCTTGCGGTTCATGGCCTTATAGGCCGCTTCCACGCCGCTTGCCACCGCGGCCGCGTTTTCAAAGGCCACGTGGATCCAGGGTACCCGCCACGCCGTCTGCGGATAGGGAGAGGTGATGATTTCCATACACCCGGTGGCGCTGCAAACAACGGTGTTCGTCCCGATTGCTTTCATTGCCTGCCTGAGAGCCAGGACCTCTCCGCAGCCCTGGCACGCGCGATGACCGGGTGAAACGGGTTCCACCTCGGGGAGATTCTTGAGGTTAAACCCTTTGAAATTCTTCAGAGCGTCAGATGCGATTCCCATTATTCCCTCACATTGATGAATTCGTAGGCAGGAAGCTCACCGTCTTTAGCGGAGGCAACTCTATCGACCATTTCCATGAAGTTCTGGGTTGTGACATCGCGGCCGCCAAGGCCAACCAGGAAGTTTCCGATCTTCGGAGTAACCTTCCTGTCATAGAGGGCGGACTTGATTTCGATGGCCACGGGGGCGGAGATCTCACCGCCGGCGAAGGAGCTCACCCTGTCGAGAAGGACCAGATTCTTGGCTCCCTTGATCGCGTCGACCAGTTCCTTGGCGGGGAAGGGCCTGAATACGCGTATCCGCGCGATTCCGACCTTCTTGCCCTGTGCGCGCATGGCGTCGATGGCCGTCATGGCGGTCTGGGCGATGCTGCCGATCGCGACGATGATGGTTTCGGCATCTTCGGTCTTGTACGTTTCGATCAGTTTGTACTGGCGCCCGAACTGCTTGGCGAATTCATCGAAGAGTTCCTGGATCACCGGCTTGCTCGCCTTGAGGGCCTCGTCCTGGGCCTTGCGGGCTTCGGTGTAGATATCCGGCATGCCGACGGGCCCCAGAGAGGCCGGATTGGCCGGGTCGAGGCGCAGGGCCGGCTTGTAAGCCGGCAGGAACTGCTCCACCTCGGCCTTGTCGGGAAGCAACATGGGCTCGATCACGTGGCTCATGGTGAAGCCGTCCAGGTTCACCTGCACCGGCAGGAGCACCCTTTTGTCCTCGCCGATCCGGAAGGCCAGCAGGGACATGTCCACCGCTTCCTGGCCGCTTTCGGACACGAGCTGGATCCAGCCCGCATCACGCGCGTACATCAGGTCGGCATGGTCGTTCCAGATGCTGATGGGGGCGCTGAGAGCGCGGTTGGCCACGGCCATCACGATGGGAAGCCGCAGAGAGGAGGCGATGTAGCAAAGCTCCGACATGAGGGCATAGCCCTGGGAACAAGTGGACGTAAAGGTACGCGCGCCCGCGGCCGATGAGCCGATGCACGCGCTCATGGCGCTGTGCTCGGATTCCACGGGAACGAATTCCGCATCCAGGTGGCCGTCGGCAACCAGTTCGGACAGGTGCTCGACAATGTGCGTCTGTGGTGTGATCGGGTAGGCCGCAACAACGTCGACGTCACACAGTCCTATCGCTTCGGCAACAGCGAGAGAGACTTCAATACCAATTCGTTTGGACATGATTAGTCGACCTCCTGAATCATTGTGATCGCATCAACAGGGCACTCCTTCGCGCAGATACCGCAGCCTTTGCAGTAGTAATAGTTCTGCACGTAGTACCCTTC
>LUZZ01000097.1 GCA_001603845.1 Syntrophobacterales bacterium Delta_01
ATCTGGGGATCGACCGGGATGTCCATGATGGCCCCGCAGGAGATGCAGTGAGCGTGGTAGTGTGCCCCGGGATTGATATCGAAGCGCTTTTGCCTGCCGCCGGCCACCACCTTTTTGACCATGCCCCTTTCGCAAAGGATTTCCAGGTTGCGGTACACCGTCGCCAGGCTGATGCTGGGAAGCTTGCACTTGACGGCATCGTAGAGTTCGCAGGCGGTGGGATGTCGTCGCAGGCGCTTCATTTCATCAAGAATTATCCGCCTTTGGCGGGTGAGCCTGAAGTCTTGTTCCGGTTTCATGGACAGCCTCTCCCCAAAATTAGTAATAGTTACTATTACTAAAAAGCGGCCGCCCTGTCAATATCATTAGGAAGCTCCCGCGTCGCCGTGCTCCCCGTTTCTTTTCCACGCCGGGTGCGGGCCGGAAAGACGGCATGCGTATTTCATTTGCCGGTCCCTGTCATACTTTATAAGAAATAAAACGTTTTCCACCGGGCCGCCGGGGCCGGAATTTCCATGGCGGGCGTGCGGAAAACCGAAAGGCGGCGACATGGCGACGACATCCACAACCGAACCGGACGGACCCGAACGGAAATACACGGAAGCCGAAATAAAGGAAGAAAACCGGCGCATTCGGCACCTGAGAAGGCTGGTCGACTTTTCGATGGCCCTCATTGCGCAGAGCCCCATGTCACTGGAAGAAGCGCAGACGGTCGTCAGGGGAGTGCGGCGGCATGCCGTGGAGCTTTTCCCCGGAAAAGAGGAGACCTTCGACCTCATCTACACTCCGCGCTTCAGGCGGCTTATTGCGGAAAAATTCCAACTGCTGTAACATCAAAGCGCATTGAAAGCCTCGGTGCCGGTCCGGCCGCCTGTGTCATGGAGCTTCCTGTTCGCATTTTTCGCAGCTTTCGCGTTCTTCGTTGCGTAAAACCGCCGGTCTGAATTCCGGGGGAGTTGAGGAACGCGAAGCCATTCAGCCCTGCGGGCTGACGAAAGATTCCGAATGAGAGAGTCGATACGGAGACTGCAGCGCGAAGCGGAAAGAATAGCATCGAAACACCCCCTGCCGGAATTCTACACCCGGTTCCGGGCGGAAACTGCCGCCGCCAGGAAGCTCTTTTTCAACGACCCGCAGATTTCGCGGCTGCGAAAAATCCTGGAGCCCCGGTACGTGGAGGAGTTGGGGCACGGAACGTTTCACTGCACGCGGGTCAGTATCGACACGGCAACCCTGCTGCTGATCGAAACCGTTCCCCAGCGGCCGGAAGCTTCCGCGGTCGAACGGCTGATGACGGTGGGAATTTTCGCCGGGCTTCTCCACGATATATGCCGGGGCAGCAAAGACCACGCGGCGTGCGGGGCGCGGGAGGCCGCAAAGTTTCTCACCGAGTTTGACCTGAACGACGACGAGGTTTTCAGCATCGTCAACGCCATCCGCAACCACGAAGCATTCGTGTCCGCTGCTCCCCGCCTCGATTCGCGCCAGTGGGTGCAGCTCACGAGCGACTGCCTCTACGACGCGGACAAGTTCCGCTGGGGCGCGGACACGTTCACGCACACGTTGTGGTACATGGCCGATTATCAGGACCTGGGCCCCCGCGAGCTGATCGACCGGTTTCCGTGGGGGATGTCGGGCACCTACAGCATCATCGAGACTTTCAGGACGGCCACGGGTCGGCAGTACGGGCCGGAGATCATCGAAAACGGGGCCGAAATCGGAAAAGAAATTTACCAGTACCTGCTCCAACACTTTCGGGAAGAATCATGAAAAACGATACGATAACAGAGGTGGGCGGCATCCGCGTGGGGCATGCCGAGCTGAAGGGCGCTCCGAGCGGATGCACGGTGATCGTGCCCGACGGCGGGGCGCCGGCGGGAGTGGACATCCGGGGGGGTGCTCCGGGGACCTACGGGGCGGATTCCCTCAACCCGGTGAACCTGGTGAGCCGGGTGGACGGGCTTTTCTTCGCCGGCGGCAGCGCGTTCGGGCTGAGTGCGGCAGACGGAATGAGGCACTACCTGCGGGACCGGGGGGTGGGGTTCGACAGCGGCCACGGGCTGGTCCCCATCGTGGCCGGGGCGATCATCTTCGATTTGGGGATAAACGAAACGCAGGTGTATCCCGATGCGGCGCTGGCCGCCGAAGCCTGCGGGAACGCGTCCTACGGCCCCGTGCGCGAAGGCAGCGCCGGGGCGGGGCTGGGGGCCACGGTCGGAAAGCTGTTCGGACCCGAACGGCGCATGAAGGGGGGCGTGGGGAGCAGTTGCATCCACGCCGGCAACGGAGTCAAGGTCGGGGCGCTCATCGTGGTGAACGCCTTCGGGGAGGTCTACGACCCCGCGACCGGGGCCAAGGTGGCCGGGGCCCGGAAGGACGCCGGGAGCCTGGAGCTTGGCGACTCCATGCCCGAAATTACCGGAATGGCGTGCATCCGGGGGTTTTCCGAAGGCCAGGCGACCATCGTGGGGGCCGTGGCCACGAACACGAAACTGGACAAGACGCAGCTCACCAAGGTCGCCCAGATGGCCCACGACGGGCTCGCCAGGACGGTTTTTCCGGTCCATACCCAGTTCGACGGCGACGCGATCTTCGCCCTGAGCTGCGGCGACATCCCGGGGGCCGACGTCAGCATGATCGGCGCGCTGGCGGTCCTGGCGGTATCGGAGGCGGTGCTCCGGGCGGTGCGCAAGGCCGAACCGCTGGCGGGCACCCCGTCGGTGAACGACCTGAGGAAGCGTTAAAAAACGGAGAAGGCGCGGGGAGGGGGGACCCAGCGGCAGCGTGGGACTTCACAATTGACGCAGGACCTCCCAAACCGTCATTCCCGCAGCGCTTTTGGGCGGGAATCCGGTGTCTTTGCCGTTTCCCCGTTCCGGGCACAAGTGCCGAAAACGGGGGGAAATGGACCAGCCCCGGCCGGAAGCCCTGCCGGGGCGAGGCGTAGTGGAGAACCCTCCGCGCTGTTCGGTTTTTTTTATCTTTTCGATGACGCATCACGAAAGGCAGGCTCATGCTTCCCATCATTTCAGTTGTCGGTGCTTCCGATTCGGGCAAGACCACGTTCCTGGAAAAGCTGATCCCGGAGCTTTCCCGCAGGGGATACCGGATCGGCGTGGTCAAGCACGACGCGCACGGGTTCGAGATGGACCGCGAGGGCAAGGACACCTGGAGGCTCAAGCGGGCGGGAGCGGCGACCATCGCCATTTCGTCCCCGCGGGCTGTGGCCTCCATCCGGGACACCGAAGGCGAGCTGGCCCTGGAGGAAATCGCCGCCCGTTTCTTCTGGACCGAGGATATGGTGATCACCGAGGGGTTCAAGTCCGCCCGGTTTCCCAAAATCGAGGTGTTTCGCTCGCAGGTCGAGCCGCAGCCGATCTGCGGCCCCGGAAGCAACCTGGCGGCCCTGGTCACCGACGACCCCGTGGAGGCGGAGGTCCCCCGGTTTTCGTTTTCCGACGTGGCCGGGGTGGCCGATTTCATCGAAAACCGCTACCTGCGGGAGAGAAAACACCCGAGGCTCCTGGTCCAACTGGACGGAAAACAGCTTGCCATCAACGATTTCGTGCAGGATTTCCTGATCGGCGGCATTCGCGGCATGCTGTCCCGGCTGCGCGGCTGGGAGACGCCGGAGATTGTCACCATTCACATGCGCCTGGAAGAGGATGAGTAAGCAATGACGGGTGCGGTCCTGGCTGGCGGAAAAAGCGTGCGGTTCGGGAGAAACAAGGCCCTGGAAGCGGTGGGGGGGAAGCGGCTGGTGGAAAGGGCGGCGGAATCCCTCGCCCCGTTTTGCGACCCGGTGATGGTGGTCGCAAACGACCTCGCCCCCTACGCTCACCTGGGGCTCATGCTGGTGCGCGACATCATCCCCCGCCAGGGGCCGCTCGGGGGGATCTACACCGCCCTGCTGGCGGGCGGCGACGATTGGCTGCTGGTCAAGGCCACCGACATGCCCTTCCTGGTCCCCGAATTGGCGCGGCTTCTGATTGAGGCGAAAGAGGGGTTCGACGCCGTGGTGCCCATGACCGGCGACCGGTTCGAGCCGCTGCTCGCGCTCTACAGCCGCCGCTGCCTTCCGTGGATCGTGCGGCAGCTCGATTCCGGCGAGCGCCAGATCATCCGGTTTTACCGGCACATCCGGGTACGGACCGTGCCGGAAGAGGAATGGCGCCCGGTGGACCCCGGCGGCCTCAGCTTCAGAAACGTAAACACCCTTCAGGACCTGGCGGATATTTCATGGACCTGAACGAGGCCCGCAAAATCGCCGTGGGGCTGGCATCGGTCGGCGAAGCCGAAACGGTGTGGCTCGAATCGGCCCTGGGCAGGGTGGCGGCGGAACCGGTGGCCGCCGAAAGAAACGTTCCGGGTGAATTCCGTTCGCGGTGGGACGGTTTCGCGTTCGCCGGCGGAAAAAGCGCGGGCGCGTCCCCGCAAAACCCGGTGTGCCTGGACATCGCCCGGGAGGAGGTGACGGCCGGGGCGGTGCCGGACGGTACGGGACCGCCGGCCGGGTGCTTTCGCATCATGACCGGGGCGGCCCTTCCGGCCGCAACGGATACGGTGGTGCCCTTCGAGGAAGCCGAAGTCCTGGGCGGGCGGCTGGTCTTGAAATCTCCGGTGCGGCCCGGGCAGGGTGCGATCCCTCCGGGGGCGGACGCCGGGGCCGGCGAAATACTTCTGCAGGAGGGCTGCGTCCTCACCGCCAGCCGGCTGGCCGTGGTGGCCGCCCTGGGCATGGACTCCATCCGGGTGCGCCGGCCGCCGCGCGTCGCCATCCTGGCGACGGGAGACGAACTGAGGCCGACCGGGCAGCCCGCGGAAGGCCCCGTCACCTTCTGCAACGACATCCACCTGCTGCGCGACGCGGTCCGGTGCTGCGGAGGGGAGCCGGTGGTGCTGGGCATCGCCCCGGACGATCCGGACGTCATTTTTTCCTGCATCCGGCCCGTGGAAGCCGACCTGGTGGTCACCACCGGGGGCATGGGGCAGGGGAGCAGGGATTTTATACGGGAAGTTTGGGAAAGGCTGGGCGTCCGGGTCCGCTTCGATTCGCTCAACCTGCGGCCGGGCAAGGGAAGCGCCCTGGGGACGCGGGACGGGCGCATCTTTTTAGGGCTGGCCGGAAATCCGTGGTCCGCCCTGCTGGTGTTCGAAGAAATCGCGGCTCCCGCCATCCGGCGGATGCTCGGGCTGCGCGAATCGGCCCGATTCCACGTGGAAGCCGGGGCGGCGGGCGCATTGAAAAAGCGCACCGGCCATTACCGGGCGTTTTACGGCAGGCTCGAAATGGGCGGCGGTGCGGCGAAGTTTGTCCCCGAGGGGCCGGAACAGGGCCGGGGGCGCTTGGCGCAGTTTGGCGAGGGCCTGGCCTACACCGTGCTGGGTCCAGATCGAGACGGCGTTGCCGCGGGCGATACGGTGGAGGTCCGGGTCCCGGATTTTTCGCTTGCCGCCTGGGCGGTCCTGGGAGGCGCTTAAGTGGGACGGCCCGCAACCGGGAGTGCCGAAAACCCGGTGCGTTCCGTATTCTTTTTGATCTACAGGCAAAAATCTGATATCCAGTAAATTTGTCTTATTGGAATAAATTGCCCTATCTTTCCAGCCGAAAGCGATCAGGAACAACTGCTTCCCGCTCCTCCGCGAGATCGCCGGAACTGAGGTAATCTATGCTCAAGGGAACGCCCATCGAATCGGGGTATTACAATTTCCTGGAAAGGCGCATCATCCCCACGCTGATAGGCTGGAAGCTCACGCCCAACCATATCACCTACGGCGGCCTGGTTACCAGTATGCTGGCGGGGCTCTCGTTCGTGTACTTTCCACTGCTGGGCGGGCTGCTGACCCTGCTCACCGGCCTGCTGGACACCCTGGACGGCACCCTGGCCAGGGCGACCGGGCAGAGCAGGAAGTTCGGGGCCTTTCTGGATTCGGTCCTGGACCGCTACACGGAGCTGATCATCTACCTGGGGATCTGGTGCTACTTTTACAGGCACGAAGCCAGGACTCCCCTGTTTTCTCTCCTGATCCTGCTCATCCTGTTCGGGTCCCTCATGGTGAGCTACACGAGGGCGAGGGCCGAGGGCCTGGGGGAGAGGTGCCTGGTCGGGGCGTTCCAGAGGGGGGAGAGGGTCATCCTGCTGGGCATCGCGGGGATATTGAACCCGTTCATCAACCTGTTCGGGTCTCTTGCCGGCGCGTCGTGGACTCAGGACCTGGCGCTGGTGGGGGTGCTGATCATCCTGGCGGTGGGCACCAACCTTACCGCGATGTGGCGGTTCCTGCACGTACTGAATAATCTTAGAAAATAAGGGAAGCAAGGCCTGTTGGCCGGGCTCGAATCGGGCGCGCGGAAAACCGGCAGGCCGCCGGTTTCCTGCACATCGAGGCGGGACGCGCTCCGTTTTTTATCAAGAAGGGCTCGTGCCCTTTTTCAGTACGACTTTGTCGTCTTCCCGGTAAATCTCGAACGAATCCCCTATCCCGAATCCCAGCATTTCGATCAGCAGCGCGCGGTTGAGGGTGATGCTCCCGCTCTGGCCGATGGTCCTGAAATTGCCGGTCTTGACCACCACCGTCGGGTTGGAAACCGGAGGTCTTTCGCGCTTGCGGAAAAAGGGGCGCTCGCGCTCGGCGGCGCTGTTGCTGCTGACGATGTTGATTTCCTGCGGCTGCACTTTCGGGGACGGCGGCTTGTTGAACTCGACCTGCGGAATTTCGCCCATCTCCATCAGCCCTTTGAGATAGAGGTCCTGGACCTCGCTCTTGAATTTTATGCCGAACAGCTTCTGGACCGATTCCAGGGATCTGCCGTTGCGGATTTCATTGACAACCAGTTTTGCGTCGATGTTTTTGTACTCGATCTGCATGCCGTATTCTTTCCTGTCCTTGCGAGAAAGATTCTACTTCTCTTGCGGTTGCCTGCTCCCGGTTCGAACCAGCCGAAACGAAGGTAAGCACAACCCCGGGGGCCTTCGGTACCTGCCCGCTACTCGAACTGCCGACCTGCGCAACCGCGCGGCCCGCTCATTTGTGTGTTACCGTGACGGCGCCGTTTGAGGGCAGGTCAAAAGGATTTCACTCTCACTACCACATTGCCCCCGCGGAATGAGGTCAAACGGGAACTATAAGTTCACCTAACTACAATAGACCATAGGTCTGAGGAAGTTGCTCAAACTCCGGATGGATACTTCCAGTTTGAGGGCTGGCTTAAGTAACGGTAAATAATCATGCTTGCCTTGTCAAGGAGGCGCTCCTCTTTCCCTAAACCAGAACAGGAACACTCCGAAGAGCACTTAAATTATACCAGGAACGCGGCCGATGTAATCTAAAATTGCAGTTGCAGCTCAATTTTTCTAACTGCAACCGAATGTGGGGAAAAATGCGGCGTCCCGGCCGGCAAAATTTACTCCGCCTCCCTGGCAGGAGCCTGCGGTAAATTCCGTCTACCCGGATTTTTTCACCAGATCCCGCAATTCGATGGCGTTGAGGACGGCAAAACCCTTCTCGTCGTTATCAAAATAGCAATATATGTCACGCCCTTCCCCGGCCCAAGCGGAAAAACGCTCCGCCCACCCGGAAAGAACCTCCCCGGAGTAGCTGCCCCGGTAGGCGCCTCCCGGCCCGTGCAGCCGGACGTATACGAAATCGGCGGTGATCTCCGCTGGCGACAGGCGTCCGGCCAGTTCATAGACGCAAAAAGCGGCCCGCCTTTGCGCCAGCAGCGAATAAACCTCGGGGGCGAACCAGCCCGGATGGCGAAACTCGAAGGCAACCCTGCGACCGGGCGGAAGCACGCCCAGAAATTCGTCCAGCTTCTCGATGTCCGGGCCGAACCCCGGAGGCAACTGGAACAGGACGGGCCCCAGTTTCTCGCCCAGCCCGGCGGCCCGCTCGAAGAAATTCTCCACGGCCTGCCCGCAGTCCCTGAGCCTTTTCACGTGCGTGATGTACCGGCTCGCCTTTACGGCGAACACGAAATCCTCGGGTGCGGAATCCCTCCATTTTTCAAAAGTGCGTTGGAGCGGCAGGCGATAAAAAGAGCTGTTTATCTCGACGGTCCGAAAGGAACCGAAATAATGGCCGAGCATTTTCCTGTCGGGCAAATCTTCCGGGTAAAAAACGCCTTTCCAGTGTTTGTAGCTCCACCCGGAAGTCCCGGTGTGTATCATTCCCCTGTCGGCCATCGGGTTTCAGTGTCGGGTGCCGGATTTGGCGGCGCAAACCGCGGATTCACGCGCAGGAAACGTCCATCTTGGAGTATCGGGTGCGGATTCGGGGTACCGGGCGGTGCGCCCGGTACCCGACACCTGTGTTCACGCTCAGGCGCCTTTACGCGCCTTGGGTCTTCTTTTCACTTTGGGGCGTCCCTCGCCTGGGTCGGCCCCCTGAGTACTTCCGCCCTCGGAGGCGGCCGCTTCGGCTTTTTTCTGTTTTCGTTCGGCAAGGAACTTTACGAGGTTTTCGGGCAGCCCGCGTTTTTTGGCGGCCTTGCTCCTGGCCTTGGTCAGCGACTTCGCGGAAAGAGGCTGCTTCAGCGAAAACCCGTATTTTTTCTTGTATTCGCGAGGCGTAAGACCGTGGGAACTGAGATGCTTGGTGGTAAGCTGCCTCATTTCAGTTCCGCATTCGAGGCAGATGATCTTGTCGTCCATGATCGAATCGCGCGGGTCCTTTTTAGCGGGTGCCGCTTCCTCTTCGACGAACACTTCTTCCCCGGCAACGGACTTGTCAAGGAGGATCCCCTTTTCCTCAGCCCTTTGCATTCTTTGGAGCGTGGAAAATGTCTTGATCAGAGCCTGCTCGATCGAATCGGCAGACATCTGGCCCACCGAGGCTTGAGCTTGAACAATCTCGGCGGCAATGTCCAGCAGCTTTCTCATTCTTTCCCTCCTGAGACAAAAAGCAATACACTTCATAACATAACTTTATACTCTGCCGTGTAAACCTAAACTAATTATGTAACAATTGAACATCAAGTCAACAGAAATATACACACACGAAAACATTCCATGATAAAAAATAATTTGGATCCCAAAAGGGGCATAATTTTCGAGACCTTTTCAATAAATTTGTCTCGTCCTTTCTACAACTGCCGGCAGGTTTCGGTTTGAGCCCCCTGCACAAGGCGCAGCCGAAATATTTGCTGCCGGATATACCGGAAATCGGGAAAACCTATAGCGCATTCCAGAGAGGAACCCTGCTCACCGGTTTCAGTTTCCAAGTCATGGTGAAGCAGTTTTTCCGGAAAGGACCGGAACTTGGAATGGTTCTCGACAACCTCAAGGCTGGCGGGAATTTTAAGTTGGTGCGGACAGGAATGAAAAGGAGGGGCGTAAGTTGTTCTGAAGGCGTTGTTTTGAGAGAACTGTTTATTTCCTAGACATTGGCCTGGAGAGGACAATATTTCTCGACTGCGAAATCCCATTAGGATCTCTCTTTTAATGACCGGCCAAGTACCGCTTGCCGTGGAAGATTCCGGTCCGTCGCGCTATAAACCATACCTGAAAAGCGGCCAGATAAGATATTTTTTATCATCAGGCATGTCAAGATATGTTTAGCGGTTTATTTCGCAAACATTGATTTTTATGTATGACCGGGTCGAGGGGCGCACTTGGGTCCCGTCGGGTGCGAAGGGTCTTGACCAGGGCGAAGATTAGCGGGCACAATGCAGCCTCACCTGCTTCCTGATGGCCGGGGGGCGGAAGTTTCCCCGGCCGGTTGAAAACGCGGTAGAATGGCGGAGTGCATGAAAGTCAATCTCAAGAACATAGCGATAGTTTTGAATGAGCCGCACTACCCCGAAAATATCGGGGCGGCCGCCCGCGCGGCCAAGAATATGGGAATCGAAAGCCTGGTGCTGGTAAACCCCATCGACTGCAACCTGTCGCGCATTCTCCAGATGGCGACGCACCACGCCGAGGACGTGGTCACGGGGATGGAGGTCTACGACAGCCTGGAAGAGGCCCTGGCGACGTTTCAGTACGTGGTGGGCACCACGGCCCGGCTGGGGTCGCACCGCGGTTCGGTCAAAAGCCCCGGGCAGCTCGCCCGCGACCTGATCGAAATCAGCCGGGACAACAGGGTGGCCGTTCTTTTCGGCACCGAGAGCCGGGGGCTGGCCAACGAGGACATCCGGTACTGCGATGCCCTGGTGAACATACCCACCAGCGATTTTTCCTCGATCAACCTGGCGCAGTCGGTGATGGTCCTGGCCTACGAGATCTTTACGGCTTCCACCGAGGAAAAGCAGCCCCAGGTGCCGCGGCTGGCCACCCGCGGCGAGCTGGAGGGGATGTACGGGCACGTGAAGGAGATACTCACCCGGATCAACTTCATCAACCCGGAAAACCCCGATTACTGGATGACCAACGTGAGGCAGTTTTTCAGCCGCCTCCACCTGCGGGGCGGCGATGTGAGGCTGATCCGGGGGATTTGCAGGCAGATCGACTGGTATTGTACGAAGAAAAGAGGCGATGCGCCCCCGGAGGTGCAACCGGAGCCTCGGCGACCCTTGCCGGAAGGAAATGGGAGATGACGAGACAGGAAAGGAAGGCGGCTTTCGAGGCGGTGGACATCTACCCGGTCACCTGCGAACGGCTCTCCGCGGGCAGGTCCGACCTGGAGGTGCTGGAGGGCGTGATCGCGGGCGGCGCCCGCATCATCCAGCTCCGGGAAAAAGATCTCTCGGAGAGGGACTTCTACCGGCTGGCCGAAAAATTTCGGGAAATGACCGCCCCGGCCGGCGTCCTGCTGATCGTAAACGACCGGGTGGACGTGGCCATGGCGGTGGGGGCGGACGGGGTGCACCTGGGGCAGGACGATTTCCCCGTGCAGGCCGCCCGGAGGATTGCGCCCGACCTTCTGATCGGGGCGTCCACCCACGACCTGGAAGAGGCCCTGCGGGCGCAGGACGAGGGGGCCGACTACGTCAACATCGGCCCCATATTCCTCACCGGGACCAAGGAAGGCGTCCGTCGTTTCCTGGGGCCGGAGGAAATCGGGCGGATCGCCCCCAGGCTCGCCGTGCCCTTCACGGTGATGGGCGGCATCAAGGAGTCCAACATCGGTCCCGTGCTCGCCGCGGGCGCCCGCCGGGTGGCCGTGGTGACCGCGATCACCCAGGCCACCGACATCGCGGAGGCGGTGAGGCGGTTTCGGACGATCATCGGGAAGTCCGGAAACTGAGGAATCGGAGTATTGGCATACCGGGACGTAAAAATCGGGAAAACGGGTGAAGGAAAGGGTGAATTGCCGGATCGCACGGTCCCTGGATTCCAAAAATCTTAATTTTCTCAACCTCTTCCCATTATCGAGATTGACATACCTGTTTTTTTTACTGTAAGAAAGGCCTGTTGCATTATAGGAAATAGAGATTCTCAGGGCAGGGTCCGGGCATGGATTAAAATCGGGGTGATCGGAAAAGGAGGAGCGGTATGCGGAAATCGACAATTTTCACGACTATTTTTCTACTGGCGGCTTTTGGTCTTGCGCCCTTGGCCTGGAGTGCCGAAACGATCAAGATCGGGTTCAATATCCCGCTGACCGGCGATATCCCCAAGGTGGGCGAGTCGTCAAAATACGCCGCCGAACTCCGGTTGGCGGAAATCAACGGCGCCGGCGGGCTCAAGGTGGGCAACAAGGCCTACAAGCTCGAGTTTATATACGAGGACAACGAATCCAAGGCCGAATCGGCCACCACGACCGCTCTCAAACTGATCACCCAGGACCAGGTGCTCGCCATAATCGGCCCTCAGGCGAGCAAGCAGGCCATACCGGCGGGAGAAATCTGCAACTCCAATAAGACGCCCATGATTTCGGCCTGGTCGACCAATCCCAAGACCACCGAGGGACGGCCCTACGTATTCCGGGCGTGCTTCCTCGACCCCTTCCAGGGGCCGGTGGCGGCGAACTTCGCCAGCCAGGAATTCAAGGCCAAGAAAGCCGCCGTCCTGTATGACATCGCGAGCGACTATCCCAAGGGGCTGGCCGAATTTTTCAAGCAGGCGTTCGAAAAGATCAACGGACCGGGCTCCGTTGTGGCCTTCGAGACCTTCACCACCAAGGACAAGGACTTCAGCGCCCAGCTTACCAAGATAGTGAACTCCGGCGCGGACGTGCTGTTCACTCCGCAGTATTACGATGAAGTTCCGCTCATCGTGAAACAAGCCAAGGAGTTGGGCTGGAACAAGCCCATCCTGGGCAGCGACAGTTGGGGTTCGGCCGAACTGATGAAGCTGTGCGGCGACGCGTGCAAGGGCTACTTTTTCAGCACCCATTACGCGGCGGCGGGCGCCAAGGGCGCGACCAAGGAATTCATCGACAAGTACAACGCCAAGTACGGCTATGTGCCCGATGACGTTGCGGCCCTCACCTGGGACGCGGTGAACCTGCTGTGCACGGCCATCCAGGACACGGGCGGGCTTACCGGCAAGCTGGCCAAGGACCGCGACGCGGTAAAGGATAAGCTCACCGCGGTCAAGGACTTCCAGGGCATCACCGGCAAGATGACCTTCTCACCCGGCGGCAACCCGTCGAAGTGCGCAGTGATAGTAAAGATAAGCGACAAGGGTGAATTCGAATTCTACAAATCCGTTTGCCCTTAGGCCGGTGAACCAAAGCTGATCGGAAAAAGGCGGGAAGCGATTCCCGCCTTTCCAATTGAGTGGCACCTGGTTATGATGGTGCCTGACCTTCTTCGTGCCTTTCGCGTCAAACACAAAGCCGTCCGGGCACGCAGCACACAAGACAACCGATATGCAACAGCGTAAGGCTTGACCGACAATGGAGATGTTTTTCCAGAACCTGCTCAACGCGATGCAGTGGGGGAGCTTTTACGCCCTCATTGCCCTTGGCTACACCATGGTTTACGGGGTCCTGCTCCTGATCAACTTCGCGCACGGCGATATCTTCATGGTCGGGGCCTACATCGGATTTTTCCTGGCGTCCCTTCTTCTGGGCAAGTACGCGGGCTTTAGTTCCGGGCTTCCGCACGGCGTTATTTTCATGCTGACCCTGGTGGTCACCATGGTCCTCACCTCGGCGGTGGGCGTGGCGATCGAACGGGTCGCCTACCGGCCGCTTCGCCGCAAGGGGGCCTCGCGCCTCTACGTGGTCATCACCGCCCTGATGTGCGGACTGATCCTGGAAAACGGAAACCTCGCCCTGCTGGGAGCCAGCCGCCGCAACTTTCCCGAACTTTTCACCAACACGGTGCACAACATCGGCGGGGTCACCTTCACCAACGTCAAGATCCTGGTGATCGTGACCACGGTGCTGGTCTTCATCCTGCTGGAAACCATCGTCCGGAAAACCAAGCTGGGCATGGCGATGCGCGCCATTTCCTACGACAGGATGGCGGTGCCCCTGATGGGAATTCCGGTGGACACGGTGATCGTTTTCACCTTCATTCTGGGCTCTTCGATGGCCGCCCTGGCCGGAGTGCTCTTCGCCACGGCCTACCCGGTGCTGGAACCCTACATGGGTGCCATCGTCGGCTGGAAGGCCTTCATCGCGGCGGTGCTCGGCGGAATCGGGGAAATACGGGGGGCCTTCGCGGGCGGGTTCCTCCTGGGGTTCGTCGAAATTTTCGTCGCCGCGTTTTTCCCGTCAACACTCCGGGACCTCATTGCTTTCAGCATCCTCCTGATATTTCTGAGCATAAAACCGACCGGAATATTCGGAGTCGCCCGGGCTACCAAGATTTAGGCTACAATACGCTATGCGCAACCTTTCCATTCCCATCCTGGGCTACATCGCCCTTTGCGTCCTGGTGGTGGCGGGCGCACAGACCGACGTCCTGAACGCCTATATCCAGATTATCCTGATGTTTGTCGGCATCAACATCATCCTTTCGGCCTCGCTGAACCTGGTGAACGGCTACATGGGCGAGTTTTCGGTGGGGCACGCCGGGTTCATGGCGGTGGGGGCCTACGTGACGTCCATTCTGAACGTCATGTTTTTTACCAACAGCTCCGTTTTCGGCCCTCCGCTGGCAGCCCCTTCGAGCGCCCTGTACCTGTTCCCGGTGACCCTGGTGGCGGGAGGGGTGGCGGCCGCGCTGGCCGGCCTCCTGGTGGCGGTCCCTTCCTTCCGGACGCGGGGCGACTACCTGGCCATCGTCACCCTGGCCGTGAACTACATCGTCAAGAGCTCCATAGAGAACATCCAGAGCATCGGCGGCGCGCGCGGGTTCATGGGGATGGGCAACGTGATCAATTCCATGAAGGAGGTGGTAGACCTGCCCTGGACGCTGATCTGGGTGCTGATCGCCACGGGGGCCACGATCTGGATCCTCCAGCGCTTCGTGAACTCCACCTACGGGAAGGGAATCGTCGCCGTGCGCGACGACGAGATCGCCGCGGAGATCATGAGCGTCAACACGCAGAAGATGAAGGTGGTGGCGTTCATGCTCTCCTCGGGGCTCGCGGGAGTTGCCGGAGGGCTGTTCGCGCACGTGCTGGGCTATATCAATCCGGGCACGTTCACCATCATGAAGTCCACCGAAGTGCTGGTCATGGTGTACCTGGGAGGGATGGGGTCTCTCAGCGGGTCGGTGCTCAGCGCCATACTGATGACCCTGGCCCTGGAAGCCTTCCGGCCGCTCCAGGTGGCGAAGTGGGTGGTGGTGCCCCTGCTTCTCATCCTGCTGATGATCTTCAGGCCCGAGGGCATCATGGGCCAAAGGGAACTCACCGACGTTTTTCCCGGGCTTCGAAGGTGGCTCCGGCTCAAGGACCGGCAGGTCGAGCTGGGGGATTGAGGAATTGAGGGGCGGCGCGGAAGTGTTTGTGATTCCTCAATCCCTGAATTCCTAAATTGCGCTAAGCGAGGAATGCATGTCGCTGCTTGAAATTCGCAACATTACCCTGTTTTTCGGGGGCCTTCGCGCCGTGTACAAGTTCAACCTGGATCTTGGAGGCGGCGAACTGGTGGGCCTGATAGGCCCCAACGGGGCCGGCAAGACCACCGTGTTCAACCTGATCACCGGGTTTTACCGGCCGGCCGAAGGGGAGATCATCTTCGACGGCCAAAACATTGCCGGGCTGAGACCCCACCGGGTCACCGGCCTGGGCATGGCCCGCACGTTCCAGAACATCCGGCTGTGGAACAGCCTCACCGTTTTCGAAAACCTGTGCATCTCCCAGCACTCCACCCTGGGGTACGGGTTTTTGAGTTCGGTGCTGCGCACGGGCAGGTTTTACAAAAGCGAGCGCAGGGTGCGCAAGACCGCCGAAGAGATCGTCGATCTGCTGGGCATCCGCCACTACGTGAAGGAGTTTCCCAAAAACCTCCCCTACGGGCTCCAGCGCCGGGTGGAGATCGGCCGGGCGCTCTGCCTCCATCCGAAGCTCCTGCTGCTCGACGAGCCGGCGGCCGGGATGAACCCGGGAGAGGTCGACCAGCTCATAAAGCTTATCCGCTGGATTCGAGACGAATTCAAGCTGACGGTGCTGCTGATAGAACACCACATGCGGGTGGTGATGACTGTTTGCGAGCGCATGAAAGTGCTGGATTTCGGCGAAACCATCGCGCAGGGCACGCCCGACGAGATCAAGGCCAATCCAAGAGTCATCCAGGCTTACCTGGGAGAAGAAGAACCGGTCCATGCTAGAGGTATCTGACCTTTACGTAAAATACGGCAACATCGAAGCCCTTCACGGGATCTCCTTCCATGTAAACGAGGGCGAGATCGTGGCGCTGCTGGGGGCCAACGGCGCCGGCAAATCCACGACCCTCATGAGCATCATGCGCCTCGGCCCGCCCGAAGGACCCGTCGTGAGCGGAGGGGCCATCCGGTTCAACGGGGCCGACCTGCTGCCGGTGGCCGCCCATACCGTGGTGGCTAAACACGGGATCGGCCTGGTGCCGGAAGGGCGGCATATTTTCGGAAACCTGACGGTTTTTGAAAACCTGAAGCTGGCTACCTACGCCCGGACCGACCGGGAGCA
>LUZZ01000098.1 GCA_001603845.1 Syntrophobacterales bacterium Delta_01
GTTCCATTTCGCTCTTATTATAATTATCTTTTTGAAATTCTCTCACCACCTCGACTGCTTTTTCGTATGAGATCGTACCGGAATTAATCCATTTTTTCAATTTATCCGGAGACAATTGATTAAACATAATTTCATGAGCCTTCTTAAACAGCTCATCATTTCGAGATTGTCTTGCAAGAATAGCAAGATCGATAGCCTCTTCGAAGGACATGATATCACATTTCATATCGGCCATTTAGGTCTCCATCTCCGTTAGACGATTAATGTGACTGCCGTTATTATGCTCACAAGCCTATTCCGACTAAACAATTAAACAAGCCATTCGAATTACGTTTGCTGTAAAACCCTTGTTCAAAAGCCGTTTCCCCGATATGCAATACTGATGCCACTTAAAATGATACTTTATTCTTCAAAATTCCAATGGTTTAGCCTGACAACACATCCAGCAATAGACGTTTATTGTCATCGGCTGACGATTTTTGGCAACTAACGCACGCTGCCAATGCGGTGTGGTACGGTTCGGCCCTTTAAAAACAGGAGACCGGCTCGCTGCACAGCTCCCGCCGGACCTTGGACAGGCAGCAGGGAGTCACGGACGACACGGACAGCGTCCGTGCGCTCCGCGCAAGAGCCATTCGAAGGAAGAACATTTCCCGTTGCAATCTCCTCTTTTAGAGAGCAGCATATCGCCAGCCCCCTCGCCCGGCCTTCCGGGCTGCGGCCCCCCGGATAACGAGCACCCGAACCGTCCGCCAATGGCTTGTATTCATGATTGACGCAGATCGGATATCAAATATACTTTGCTGGGGACCATCGGCGATTTGTCAACTTGGCTGCACTACCGCAGGGAACCAACCATGATGACGGGGGCCAGACAAAGAATTCACGATTCAGGACACCTGAAAGGGATCGAAATACACCCTAATTGCAGAGGATAACGGTGAAGGCGAACGAGCTTGGGAAAATGGTCAGCCGTGTGACTGGAAAATCCTACAAGCCCAAAAATGCCGAAACAGATGAAGGTAAAATCAGATTCGGCAGACTGCCCGAAGCTACATCTTCGGCCAGGGTCACAGGGCCTTGCGGGGAAACGATGGAGATTTATCTGCAGATTGACGGGGAAAAAATCAAAGACGCATCTTTTTTCACCGACGGGTGCGGTGCGAGCGTTCTGTGCGGCGGACTCGCCCTTATGCTGGCATTGGGGAAAAGCCTGGATGAGGCGGCCGCGATAGAAGCCGATACGCTCCTGGGCATGCTCGAAAACCTGCCCGAGGACCATCACCACTGTGCTCAGTTAGCGGCGGAAACATTGCAGACGGCCATCCACAACCAGTTGGCCTCACCGGGACTCCGTCACCATTTGGCGACGGCCGCCGGAGCAAAGTAGAAGCAGGAGATTCGGGCCGCCCGCGCGGAACAGGAGCTGCCAAGGGAGCCGGAGCGGAGGCTCAAGCCCGCGGCCGGCCTCATCCCAAAGCTCGGAAAGGCAAATCGAAGACAGGGTGCAGTGGACAATGAGCAAGTCCGATCAGACTTTTTTGGATATGACAGATTCTTCTTCCGATACGCTGGTCCGTCGAGCCGATTCGCTGCAGGCGAAAGCCCGGCAAATCATCGAAACGCTCGGATTGGTCAGCCGGTGGAGCCGGGTTGGCCGGGTGGCCATGGTCGGCTCCTCCCGGTTCGGTTTGATGGCCTCCCCCAACCTGGACTTCGAGGTCTATGTCGAGCGGCCGGAGATCGGCGTCGGATTCGAGGCGATTCGAGACATCGCCAAGACTCCGGGCGTCAAACAGGTTCTTTATTTGAATTTTCTGGGCACGTCCGATCCGGGTCTGTATTGGCGTGTCGATTACGCGGACGCCGAAGGGACGCTTTGGGACGTCGACCAGTGGCTGGTGCCCAACGATCACCCGCACGCGGGCATGGCCGAGGCCTTCGTCGAATCCATGCGGCAGACATTGACCGATGAAAAACGCCGCATCATCCTGGAGATCAAAGCCGCCCGGCCGGAACAGCCGAAATGCCGGGGCATCGACATTTACAAGGCCGTGCTGAAAGATAGCGTCAAAACGCCGGAAGAGTTCGCTCGATGGCTTGCGGCCAACCCGCCGTCACTGGAAACGATAGAGACCTGGCACCCCTGATTTCACCGAACCGGCAGGACAGGACCGCCCTTGGTCATTGCGGCTTAGGGCTTGTTCGTAATTTGAGGGAGCGGAGGGAAAGCATTTCCCCCGCTCTTTTCCATTAGCAATCCAGGCCCGTCCGCAGCCGAATCCCGACAAGAAAAAAGCACACACGCCGCATCCCGCTCCTCTCATCGCGCATGCCGGCGCAAGATGCAGGGGAAATCTCACCCGCCGTCCGGACAATCCGACGGCGCCCGGCACGCACCCCCCATCGCCGTTTCATGAAGAACCGAAAAATCTCTTGACTTAATGACCTGAGGTCATTAGATTAGTGACTTGAGGTCATTAGCGTATGAAAAAATTGACGCCTGACAAGCCAAAAAAAGGCGGCGCCGGCTTGAAGCGCCGTCGCCTGCACCCCGATGTGCGCCGGGTTGAATTGCTTGAGGCCGCACTGAGCGTCCTGAGAAGCCGAGGCCCCATGAATGCGCGCGTCGAAGACGTGACGGAGGCTGCGGGAGCGGCCAAGGGGACCTTTTACCTCTACTTCTCGTCCTGGGAAGACCTGCTGGTTGAGGTGCGCGCGCACCTCCTTTCGAAATATGTATCCGAGATGCAGGAAAGATTCACGGCCAACGCCCGCTCTGACTGGTGGGCGGCATTTGAACAGGAATGTATCCACTTTGTCGATTTTGTTGAGGAACTTGGCGACCTGCACAAAGCCATCTTCCATGGGCCGATTGCGGATCGCCCCCTCGATACGGCGATATCTTCCGAAAGGATTATTGCCGGGATGTTGAAAACGGGGATCGAATCCGGCGTCTGCCGGCCTGTTGCAATCGACGTCGCGGCCCGGCTCCTGTTCTCGGTGCTGCACACGACGGTGGACAGCATTGTCCAAACGGGCGACCGCCAACGTTATCTCGATTCGATGTTCGACTTGTTGCGAACTTGGCTTCGCGTGTCCGGCCCTTCCGTGACCAGCAAAAGGAAAAAACCGATATGATGAACCGCAGGAGCCGGGGTGAGCACGGCAAGCGGGGCCGGTGATCTGCATGACGCATGGGGACGAAATATTCCAATGGCATGCTTGGGAGAATGAATAATGAAGCAGGCAAATCTCATCGATAGGCTGTTGCTCTCCAATCCAATTCACCGCGCAACGGTCGAATACGTACTCCTGATAGGGACGGGAATACTTGGGCTGATTTTTTCCTGGCCGAAGATTCCCTTCTTCCCTCTGTCGAACATTGCCGGAGGGGTTTTGTTTGTGGGTGGGTTTCTGTTTCACGCCTATGCCGAACGAAACCACAAACAGGCTCATGAAAAATCCGCCGATATTGTACAAATCGTGAAGAGCGGCGTGTTCTCCAAAATACGGCATCCTCTGTATTTGAGCGTGATCACCATGAACATTGGAATCGCTCTGGCCTCTGGGGTTGTCGCAACTTTTGTGATCGCGCTGATAACTGTTTTTCACTGGATTATATCCGCACTCAAGGAGGAAGCGTTTCTGATTCAGAAATTTGGTGACGAATATAAGCGGTACAAAGAACAGGTCCGTTGGCGATTCCTGCCGGGGATTTTCTGAAATGTTGTTACAAAGCGATTCGTTGGGCGATCCTGCGTGTCGGAAAAACGCGGAAACGGTAGACACGATGGAGACGATAGCCCGCTCGCGTCGATGGCAGGCTTTTTCGGTGTCGGCACTGACTGTTCTGATCGTGGTGCTCGACCACATGAGGCTTAACAGGTTGGTGAAAAGCGATTTTCGAGTGGCCAGCAGCAATCCCAAACGTCATTTCCGCGAAGGCGGGAATCCAGGGTCTTACTGATACGTATTCGAATTTAAAACCAAAGGCGCGGCTCCCCCGCTTTCGCGGGGGGTGACGATTTCTGAAACTTGGTAAGCACTTTATGGCCCATGCAGGGGTTTTTGACCAACCTGTTGGTGTCGGAATTGTGGGGTTGATATTCACACTAAAGTGTTGCCGCCGCGGGGCATATCCCTAAAATAAAGATGGAGGACCGCCAATGGCAAGCAAACATATACCCGGACCCATGCCGTATACCAAGGCCCATCATTTGCTCAATCCTCTAAGAAGCCTGATTTTATCTCCGAAAAAGCTGATGTCTCGACTGGACGTGAGGCCGAACTCAAAGGTGCTGGAACTGGGACCCGGACCGGGATATTTCAGCCCGGAGGTCGCAACAGCGATACCGGAAGGCAAACTGGTCCTGGTGGACGTGCAGCAGGAAATGCTGGATATGGCAAAGGAACGCCTCGATAAACGAGGGATCGGCAACGTGGAGTACCGACAGGGCGACGCGACATCCTTACCCGTGGAGAGCGAATTCGTCGATGTGGGGTTTTTGGTAGCCGTGCTTGGCGAAGTCCCCGACCGTGACGCGTGCCTGAGAGAAATGCACCGTGTTTTGAAGGAAAACGGGCTGTTGTCCATTACGGAATTCAAACTGGGGGATCCACATTTCATCAGCAAGAATGAGATGACGAGGATGGTACAATCCACCGGCTTCAGGATCTCTGCCCGGTATGGAGGGATTTTCCATTACACCATCAATTTCGTAAAAATGTAGTCGCGAAAGTCGCGATTCACCACAGCATCGCCACCTCACTCAGAATGCAGCGGCCAGTATGGGCTTAAGCGCGGCCTTGGTTACCAGGTCCACTTTCGCCCCCAACCATTCGCTCAATCGCTCTTCCAGCTCTAAAAATTCGAAAGACCCCACCGGTCGATTATACGTGACCATATAGACAATTGCGCAATGTAATTTCAGGGTAGGATAGGCGGAGCGAAGCGCAACCCATCAGTGTGTATGCATCCACAATTTGATGGGCTGCGCTTCGCTCCACCTATCCTACGTCGCTCAATTCACAAATAATTTTGGTGTGGTGTATAAAACGGCAGCACGAGGTTACGGTCGCCGTCGAAGGCCGGCTCTTCCGGGGCGGGTTCCAGGTTCGGCCCCGGTTTTTTCCGCAGTTCTTCGGCGATGGATTCCGAGACGAGGCATTCGTTCAGAAACAGGGTATTGGGAATGACGACGATGCGCAGTTTTTCGACCGGGATGCCCGACAGGCTGGCAAGGGCGGCGTCCACCAACTGCTCGTCGGTGTCGAAATACATGGGGATGGCCGATCGGACCACGAAAGTGCTTGTCAGGCTGTTGCGATAGGTCACCCGGCGGTCCATCTTATCCACCAGCCGCCGCGTGGTGAAATCGGCCAGGCCGATGCCGTGAGCGTTTCCGTGGGAGGCATCGGAAAGGTCCAGGACGGCGATTCTTTTGACGAACGGCGTTTCCGGTTCCGGGACGCCCTGGATGCGGATCCGGCCTATGATGTTGGTGTCGATGCCCGTGCCGCTGAAGTTTTTGCCCATCTCGCCGATGATGAGAAAATCGATCTCGCCTACGGGAAGCGCAGGCATGAGGGTTTTGGAGTACGCCAGAAGCTCCGCTTCCCGCTCGACCATGCCTTCCCGGGGGACGGCCCGGACGAGGGCGGTTTCTTCATAGGCGTTTTCCACGATTGCCAGGCCGCCCAGGATGGGCAGGGTGTTCAGGACGGTCCGGCCGATTTCCGGAAGCAGCCGCGGCAGTTCCGCCCAGCCGAAACCGTGGAACTGCGTGGCGCCCGAGGGTCCGCCCAGGCCGACCACCATCATTTTTACCAGCCCGCTTTCCACCACGGCCTTAAAAGACGTGTGAGTCTTCACGCGGTTTACCACCAGGATGCCGTCCGGTTCCAGGGCGGATTCCAGGCAGTAGACCGGAAGCCCTCCGGGCGTTTGGGCGATCACCCGGCACCGGTCGCAGGCCACCACCGGCGCGCCCAGGTTTTTTTCGTTTATTCCAAGGCTTTCCAGCACTTCGCGCTGCCCCTGCTCCCGGCCGCCCCCGTGGCTTCCCATGGCGGCAATAAAGTAAGGCTCGGCGCCCAACCGCCGCAGATGTTCGGCACAACCCTCCAGTATCGGCAACAGGTTGCGGATGCCGCGGCTTCCGACCGTAATGCCTATCTTCCGGCCGGGAGAAACGGCCTCATCGAGCTTCAACGCGGCAAGCTCCCGCTGCACGGTAGCGGGAACGTCTTCCACCACCGGGTTTGCAAAATGCTGCTTCAGCCTGTACATCCTGGGAAAATTCGCCATCGCCCCCGTGCCTTTTGGATGAAAAATATCCGTCGCCTCGTCCGCAACCCCGCTTTCGGTGTGAATCCGGCGGTGCAGATGTCCATCCCGCGCGCTTCACGTTCCCCGCGGCTTTGCGCAAGAAATGGACATTCCTCCCGCGCCCTCAATGACTGTAGCATGTTAATCGACAGGAAGCACCGGCCGAAAAAGCCATTTCACATTTTGCAGGTTACGTGGCAGACGCCGGTCGGGGTCTGGACGGCATAGGGGAAGTACTTCCGCCTGAAAAACAGCGCAACGTTGACCAGGCCGATCAGGACGGGGACTTCCACCAGCGGGCCGATAACCGCCGCGAACGCCTGCCCGGAATTGATTCCGAAGACGGCCACCGCCACCGCGATGGCCAGTTCGAAATTATTCGATGCGGCGGTAAAGCTGAGGGTCGTCGATTGTTCGTAGGTCGCTCCCACCTTTATGGAAAGAAAGAAGGAGACGAAAAACATGACGATGAAATACACGCAGAGCGGGACGGCGATCCGTATCACATCCAGGGGCAATTGGACAATGTATTCGCCCTTGAGAGAAAACATGACCAGGATGGTGAAAAGCAGGGCCACGAGAGTGATCGGGCTGATCCTGGGAATGAATTTTTCCTCGTACCACTCCCTACCCTTGATTTTCAGCCCCGCCAGCCGGGACATCATCCCCCCCAGGAACGGAATTCCGAGGTAGATGAAGACGCTTTCCGCAATCTGGCGCATGGAAATGTCCACCACCGCCCCCGCAAGGCCGAGCCACCGCGGCACCAGGGTGATGAGTACATAGGCGTAGATGGAAAAAAAGAGTACCTGGAAGATCGAATTGAACGCCACGAGGCCGGCGCAATATTCCCGGTCTCCCGCCGCCAGGTCGTTCCACACGATCACCATGGCGATGCACCGTGCAAGGCCGATCAGGATCAACCCCACCATGTACTCGTGGCGGCCGGACAGGAAAACGACCGCCAGGGTGAACATCAGGACGGGACCGATAATCCAGTTCTGGACAAGGGAGAGCCCGAGCACCCTGTAATTTTTGAAAACCTGCCCGAGCTGTTCGTACCTCACCTTGGCAAGCGGCGGATACATCATCAGAATCAGGCCGACCGCGATGGGGATATTGGTGGTCCCGACCTGGAAATAGTTGATCACGTCTTTTGCCGCCGGGTATAGATATCCCCCACCCACTCCGGCGAGCATCGCCAGGAATATCCACAGAGTCAGGTAGCGGTCCAGGAAAGAGAGGCGCCCGGAAACCCCTTCAGCCATCGGATTTTTCCTTATTGTGCGTTTTCTTCCAGCGAGCCCGGAAGCGTTTCCACAAACCTTCGGATCTCGTCTCGCACCCGCCTGTAGTGGACCATGGCCTCATCCTCCGTAGCTGCGCCCGCGGCGAGTTTCGGAGGATCGTCGAAACCCATATGCAGCCTCCTGGTCCTTGCCGGGAAAAAGGGGCACGTTTCATGGGCATTGTCGCAAAGGGTGATGACGTAGTCGAACTCGACATCTCCCAGCGATGCGGCATCCTTGGAAACCTGGCCGGCTATGTCCACCCCCGCTTCGGCCATTGCCCGGACCGCCCTGGGATCCACGCCCCTGGGCGCAATCCCCGCCGAAAAGGCTTCGATACGGTCCGCCTTCAAATGGCGCGTCCAGGCCTCCGCCATCTGGGAGCGGCATGAATTCCCGGTACACAGAAATAGGATTTTCATTTTTCCCATACTCGTCTTCTTAGGGTTTCACTAATCGAACCGAAATGCTCCGAGATATTTATCAAGCTTTTCGGCACCTTCGCCACTCAGCGCCGGACAGTCTCCGGCCCTCCGCCCTCCCTCGCCGGCCTGTGCGGCAAAAACCATGCACGTGGGCAGGCCGCACTTGCCGCAGTTGGTTCTTGGAAGAAGACGCAGGATATCGATCACCCTCGGCCTGGGGGCACTTTCGTAACTGGGCTCGATTTCCCCGCGTCGCTCCCAAGTGGCGTTGATTTCCTGTTTGAGCCACTCGACGATCTTATCCCCCTCGGACTGGTCTCTTAACGCGTTCACGCAAATCTTCCTTGCATGAATCGCTATAAGCTTTCCGTGCAGCCTGAAAGAGACTGAAGGCGGGTCTTTGATAAACTGAAAGCCCCCCAGCACGGCATTCAGGTAGGGAATGACCTCGCCGATGTCCTCGTCAAGATGGGCCACCAGGTGCACCGACTGCGCTTCAGGCCTGCACTCGGGACGGACGAACTCCCTGGTATAGCTCCTGAGCAACATGAGACGCTCCTTAACCCACAGACAATCAAACGCAGCATCTCGATAAGACGGGGAGAACCTTCCAGGCAACTCTTTCACCATCGAAGCTCTCATGTCGCCCGGATTCCGTCTCCCGGTCCTCTCTATTTTCCCAGCCAGCCCCGTACATCGGACTTGGACGGGACTTTTCCGGCCGAAACCACCCTGCCGTCGATCACCACCGCCGGGGTGGTGAAAACACCGTGCTTGGCGATTTCGGCAAAGTCGGTCACGTATTCCACCGTGGCGTCCGACCCCGTTTCGGCAACGGTTTCCCGCACCAGCGTTTCCGTCTCGTGGCACTTCTTGCATCCGGGCCCCAGGACCTTTATCTGCATTGCTTTTCCCCTTTTTGTTCATATAAGAAAGTTGAACAGGTAACCGACAACCAGGATGCCGAAACCGACCACGCCCAAAAAGACGGCGATGAGAGTAGGCTTGAGCACCTTCCTCAAGATGATCGCCTCGGGCAGGGACAGGGCAATCACCGACATCATGAACGCGAGCACCGTTCCCAGGGCCGCCCCTTTTTCGAGCAGCGCGTGGACGATGGGGATAATGCCCGCGGCGTTGGAATACATGGGAATCCCGATGAGCACGGACACCGGCACCGCCCACCAGGCCTGCCGGCCCATGATCGAGGCCATGAACCCTTCCGGCACGAAGCCGTGGATGGCGGCCCCCACGGCGATGCCCAACACGACGTAGATCCACACCTTGCCCACGATCTCCCGGACGGCGTCCAGGCCGTACCGGATGCGGTCCGCAACAGTCTTGTCGGGTTCGAAATAAACGGCCTCCCCCGCCTGAATGTCGCGCACCCAGTCCTCCAGGTGGCGCTCCATGCGCAGCCGCCCGATGGTCCAGCCGGCCAGCATGGCGATGAGCAGGCCGGTGCCCAGGTAAATCGCCGTGACCTTCCACCCGAAAAGTCCGAACAGCAGGACGACGGCGATCTCGTTGACCATGGGGGCCGATATGAGAAACGAGAAGGTGACCCCCAGGGGCACGCCGGCCGATACGAACCCGATGAAAAGCGGCACCGCGGAACAGGAACAAAAGGGAGTCACGGTCCCCAGCAGGGCGGCCAGGACGTTTCCGGCCGATTCCCGCCTTCCGGCAAGCATTTTCCGGGTCCGCTCGGGGGTGAAAAACGACCGGACGACGCCCACCCCAAACACCACCAGGACGAGCAGCATCAGGACCTTGGGCGTATCGTATACGAAAAATTGCACCGCGCCGCCCAGGTGGCTCCCTTCCGGAAAACGCAAAAGGCCGTGGGCGAACCACTTCGAAAATGCATCGAGGTTGAGATAAATCAGCCACCAGGCGGCCAGGAGAGGAACGGCCGCCGCGATGTATTTTGCGGCCGGGGCCCTGCCGGATAATGCCGTGGAGTCGTCCACCGGGTCCGTCGCCCCGGCGCAGCAGGTTTTTGCCTGAGTTGCTTTCATCGGTTCTCCTCGTTCCATCCGTTTTGTCCGGGCAGCGCCCGCATGGAAAAATGTTTTTCAGCTCGTCGCATCACCGCTTGCAGATGATCTCCTTTCTTATGGAGGGCAGCACCTTCAATATTTCCAGCACTTCGGGGTCGTCTTCCAGCCAGTGGGTGAGGCTGCCCAGGAGCGTGGCGCAATACGGGCTGTCCCGGCCGTCCGCAAGGCGGTAGATGACCCACAGGCCTTCCTTGCGGCTGATGACGAACCCGGCATCCTCCAGGATCTTGAGATGGCTGGATACGGTAGGCTGGGCGATCTCCAGGGCGGCCTGGATCTCGCAAACGCACAGGTGCCGGCGCTGGAGCATCTTCAGGATTTTGACCCGGTTGGGGTCCGAGAGCGCTTTCATGACCTTGACGAACGACTTCACGACGGCCTCCAATATATTGTTATATGCCAATATATAAAACNNAACTTAGAGGGAAACCCAACGGCAGGCGGGCGGTCAAACCTGCCCGGGGCCTTCTTTCCTGCGGTAGGTCTGGAGCATGGCGTACTGCCCCTTGAAGTAGGGAAGGTGGCGCTTGAGGCGCCCGAACACAATCCGGGCCGCGATGTAGCAGAAAATGAACACCACCACGTAGTTCACCCCGTGGTGGTAGAAAGGGACGGGGATTCCCGTCCGGCCGAAATGGCCCTGCAGCCAGTCCAGAGCGAAAAAGGCGGGCCACAGGGAAGCGGCCGAAAGCCCGAACTGGTTGAAAAACACCTGGCCGTAGGTATCGTTGGCCTTCCTGTTGAGCGCCTTGTAGCTGGCTTCCTCCCCCAGGCGCATAGCCTCCTGCGACAGGTCGCTGTATTTTTCGAGGTCGGCGTTGAGGGTGTCCAGGTGCTTGCGGTTGATTCGGAAAACGACCGAGATGGTAAACTCACCGATCACGGTCGTCAGCAAGGCGATTGCAAAAGTGCCTATCAGTCCGTCGAGGCCTTCGGCCCCCGTTATCCTGTACAGGAAGAGAAGATAGGGATCGAAAAACTGCCACATTGTCGTTTCCCGGGTAGTCGCGGTAAAAACGGCCCGCGCCCCTCCGCTCCCCGGTTTCGACTGCCAGGGGCACGGAGGGGACCGGGCCGAAAGCTTACTGCTTCAAGGCCGCCGGGGATCAGGGCAGCCAGGAATGTCCGAAGAAACCCCTGCTCAAGTAACGGATACCCACGTACAGGGCCAGAATGATGAAGATAATCTTGAGCCACTTGTCGGGGATGTACTTCGCAGTCCGCGGACCGACCATGGAACCGATGAAGATGCCCACCAGCTCGGTCCCCACCAGGGCCCAGTCCATGCCCGCTCCGGCCACCTTGATGTAGGTGGCGATGCTGGTGATCATGCTGATAAACACCGCCAGGGCCGAGGTGCCGGCCACCACGAACATGGGCAGGCCCACCACGCTGGTGAGATAGGGCACGTACAAAAATCCGCCGCCCACGCCGATGAAGGCCGAAATGGCGGCGATCACCACGCCGCCGCAGAAGGCGGCCACGGGGCTAAACGAGAAATCCGTACCGAAAAAGGTCATCGTGGACTTGGTCAGCCCGAAGGATTTCAGCTTCACGCCGGCGCTGGCCACGTCTTTCTTTTCCTTTACGCTCTGCTCGAAAGCCTTTGCCGCTTCCTTGACCTTTTTCTTGCCCGCCTGGCCCTTGGGGGTCAGTTCGTAGATCAGAACCGCACCCACCACCAGCACGAACACGCCGAACCACCCCTGGTACTGCTTGAAGCTGACCTTGCCGCCCGAAATGGAGGCCGCCAGGAAGGCGCCCACAATGGAGCCCGCCCCCAGGGCGAGGCCCAGCGGCCAGGACATGCGCTTTGATCTCATATAATTGATAACACTGATGATTGCGGATAGCCCCACCAGGAACTGGTTGGAGGTCCGGATGCTGTCGGTAAGGGTCTTGTTCAGGCCGGGCGCGGTATTTCTGAAGGTGCTCACGTAGTCGCCCAGTCCGTAGATGGTCATGTGCCCCACCCCGGCCATGATGCCGCCGAAGGCCCCCACGGTCGAGAAGATCCAGCCGACCCATATGGCCCAGATGAAGGCCACGACAGTCGAAACATGGGGAGCGCCGGGAACGCCGAACACTCCGCGGGGAGCGGCAGGGTCGATCTGGCCGCTGCCCTTGCCTGCCGGTGCCTTGGCGATTTCCTTGCCCAGTTTGCCCGCCAGCCCCAGGTCGGAACCTACGGTCGCGGCCGGCGCTTTCTGCACGGCTGCCGGCGGCTGTGCCGCCGCGGGAGCCGGCTGGGCGACCGCGGGCTGTTGCTGCGTGGCGGCGGAAGGCGGCGTTGCGGTTGCCGACGGCTGGGTCTGGGCCTGTAGACCGACTGCCCAGATAAAGGTGCAGGCAATGAGAGCCGTCCAAAATACAATATTTAATTTCAGTACCGTGGATTTTTGAACCATTGAATCCCCCTGTTTATGAAGTATTCCAAACTAAGAAGACCGAGGCCGATCACATTCACCAGCAGTGTTCTGAAATAATTCGGATTTCCGCATGCTGGAAACGGAACTCATTATAAAATTGTTCAGTGATTACGGCATCGTCAACCCCGCTATGCTAAACTCCTCGCCGACCCCGTAGTTCATCACCGGCCGGAATGAGAACCACAGGGCCTTGGAGCAGTTTATCCGAGAATGATTATCTTCTTTTTTAAAATTACGCCTATTCGGCAGTTGTTCGCCCAACCCCCACACAAGAGGAGTACGAATATGCCCCCGACAGGATCAACAAGAGAGACAAGGGAAGGCTGGATCAGGGTTTTTTGCCCTCACACCCGCAGCCTGTCTTCCGATGAGATATCCGGTTTGGCTCCCGAACTGAGAAAAGAAACGGAAGCAGGCGACGAAGGGGTGTGGCTCGAAGTCCAGTGCCACAACGATAAATGCATCAGCGGCGATGATACGATCACCATAACAGCCAGAGGCGCCGGGCCGAAGGCGGAAGACCTTTGGCACAGCATTTTTTGCCCCGAAGACCGGTGTCTGGCCGAATCGGCTGTCGATCTGCCGTCATGACAGGGTTTACCGCGTAAAAGCGGAGGGATATTAAACGCACATTGATAATTACGCAAGTGTTTTTATCCTCCCCGGTGGGCGCCAATAAAGGGCCCACCGCCGGGGGGACAATGCCGTTGACTTTAGGGGCGACGCTCCATGAACTCCCCCTCCATCGGCGTGAGGGACAGGAAGTTGATATCGCTCAGTTTTTCACCCCCGCCCCGCCTCCCCCATCAAAGGGGGAGGAGCTAAAGTCAACAACATTGCCGCCGGGGGACCACTTTTTTCACTAAGATGATGGAATCCTTTCCAAAATAGAAGCCACCGAAGGGCGGTCGGCGGGGGTTTTGCCCACGTGGTGCATCCGCACGATACCGGAAGGATCGATGAGGACGTCTCCGCCCCGCTGGCTTATGTCGCCTTCCGATTTGCGGGGGAAGCGGCCGCGCACCATCTCCTTGAGGTACGCCCACCAGGTGGCCGGACCCCAGATCTCCCAGAAACCGGCCGTCAACATCCCGTACGCATGGTATAGATCGCGCCTCTCGTCCACCAGGAGGGGCCAGGCGAGCCCCGAGTCTTCCGCGTAGTTCCGGGCCAGGAAACCGGCCTCGAAAGTGACGACCACAACTATCACGCCCCGGTCTTTCAATTCGCTTTCGTGCCGCTGCAACTGCAGCAGGTGGGACCGGCAGGGCAGTCAGCCCAGATGGCGGTGGAAAACCATCAGGAGCCAGGCGCCACGGTAGTCTTCAAGCCGGTGCGGCCTTCCTTCGAAATCCGAAAGCGTGAATGCCGCAGCGGGTTTTCCCGCAAGGCTTTTCCCGATTCCCGGCCACACCCGGTCCGTTTCCAACGTGATCGCACCTCTTTTCCAGGCAGGCTTTGGTTCATTCCCGACTGAACCAATTTAGGGGGAAAAATCCGAATTTCAATGGTGCGGGCATGTGATTCGTAGCCGATGCCGGAAAATACGGGAGGTGCTTTCAAAAGTGCGGGCGGCGGGGCCGACTGCCCCGGACGCGGCAGCCGGGCGGCGGAGCGGAACAGTATTTCCTGCTTCTCTACCCATATTGAAATTACCAATCTGAACTTGGTGTGTAATTACAACGACTTTTTCCAGACCATGGAGGTTCAGTTCGCCGTAAAAATTCCAGGCCCTCCGCCCGTCTTCCGGTGTATCGGGCCGCAGGCGGTAAAAGCCCGCCCGAACCGCCGGGAGCCTCCATGGGGGGCCGTCCGGCAAGAATTATCTCAATTGCCTACACCACTGAAGGCTGGTCCATACAGGCTCCCCAAGCGCTTTTCCGGATGCGGGAGACCCCGCCGACCCCCTGTGCCGGGCGTGCCGGCCCGCAGGCCGCGTTCAAGCTCCCGGCCGCAAATACCGATATAGACAGTGCCGCAAGCGGTCATGCCGCTTCGGCCTTTTCGCAAAATCCGGCGCTGCGCGGCGGGGATTTTTCACGCAGTTGCCGGTCTCCCAGAGACCTCGGATTACCGGGCACGCACCTTGCACAGAAGTTGCGCGGCATTGACCGGAAAGCCGGTCCGCCCGAAAGGCGAAACGGGCATCACACGGCTTTCCGAAGAATTTAAAACCGGATTCCGAGCAGAGCCGGCACCCTTTTGACGGCGCCGGGTTTGCCTCCATACAGGAGACATCGCAAATGCACAAGCTCTCGATTCGAACGAAGACCAGGCTGTACGCTCTAACCGCCATCCTACTCTGTCTGTCCATCTTCCCGGCTGCAGTCGCCGAAGCGTCTCAGATCCGCGTGGCCTGGAACCCCGTGAGCAATTCTTCCGTCATCGGGTACAAGGTGTATTACGGCACATCGAGCAGGGATTACCAGCAGGTCCGGGACGTCCAGGACAACCTGTCCTGCCTGATCAGCGGGATTGTCGAGGGCCAGCAATATTATATCGCCATCACGGCCTACACGGCCGAGGCCGAAAGTTCCTTTTCCTACGAATTGACCTATCCCCCGGGTCTCGACGCCAGGTCTTTCTCCCCCATACTGTCCCTGCTCACCGGCGGGGACGCCAACTAACGTGCCGGGGCAAACCGGCCTTCGAACCCCACAGCAGCGGCCCCCGGCCGGAACGCCTTTTGGTCGGGCGGGGGGCGGAAGAGGAGATTCGCGCCGTCGTCCGTCCGGAAGCGTTGCGCGCATGACGATTTTGGAGGTCTCACCCAATTTGTCGAGTCCCGTTTCCATCATTTCGCAGCCGCTTTCGACGCCGTGCGGCGCTCCCCGTTTCGATTCAACTCTTTTAACCGGAATCAAAGAATAAAATCGAACCATGGGACAAGCTTTTTACCCAATACATCCGCGGCAAAATCACCCTTTACAAACCATTGCCCCTTATCCATTGTATATATCGATTTCTTTTACATCGTTTCCCACCCGTTGATGAAGTTTGCAAGAGGACACCATGGACAAGAAATCTCAGGATGCCGGGATCGAATTACTGATCGAAAAATATAGGGCGGCTTTCAGGATTCCAGAAAATCTCAATCACTATTCCGAGGCCGACTATAAAATCGCCGAAAGAAAGTTTGTAAAGTATCTTTTAATATACCAAACCCATGAGAAAAGGCAGCCCGCCCGGCGCTGATGCTTGCACGGCGAACGCTCTCATATCGATTTGCATTCAAATCGGCACCGGTACTATTCTGCTTTCAGGATTGGACTAATACAGAAGGGGGAGGGCTTCTCCCGTAGCGCCCAATTGAGCCGCGAAGCGGCGTGGGGAGGTGAGGGCGAAACGCCCCCACCCGTTTTCCTGAGTCTTATTCCGGGGAACCGGCGAACCTGCGGCCCGGAAGGTTAGAAATCGAACTCTTCCTCGCTAAGGGGAATCACCTGCTCGGGCCGGAGCTTTTCCGGGGCGGCCCTCGATGGGGTCGCGAACGCCGGGCGCCCGTTTCCCTCTTCCCTGCTCCGCAACGGCGGCTCATGGAAACCCTTCGGCCCGGCCGCCTCCCCGTGCGCCTGGAGCATCCGGACCTTGCCGGAAGCGGTTTTTTGCGCGGACGCCGATTTTGCCGAGGCGTTTTCCCCGCGTTTCTTCCCGCCGTCGTTTCCGCCGACCAGCTCCTTTAAGTTCTGTATGAAATCTTTCATCTGGGCGGCCTGCCGGTTCATGTGTTCCGAAATGGCCACGGACTGGTCCGCATTCGTCACGTTTTCCTGGACGACCCTGTCCATTTCGTTTACCGCCCGGCTGATCTGGTCGATCCCGCTCGCCTGTTCGGTGGAGGACGCGGAAATCTCGCCCACCAGATCCCCCATCTTGCCGGCATTGGCGTAGGCCATGGAAAACTCGGCGCCGGTTGCCTTGACGATCTCCGAACCTTCGCGGATCTTGCCCACGGTGTCCTCGATGAGCCCGGAGGTGTTCCGCGCGGCGTCGGCCGCCCTCATGGCCAGGTTTCTCACCTCGTCGGCCACCACGGCGAAACCCGCGCCGGCATCCCCCGCCCGTGCGGCCTCCACGGCGGCGTTGAGCGCCAGCAGGTTCGTCTGGAACGCAATTTCGTCGATCGTTTTGACTATTTTCGACGTCTCTTCGCTCGACTTGGTGATAGCAACCATCGACGCGATCAGCCGGTCCATCGAGCCGTTGGCCTCGGCGACCACCTTGCCGGTTTCCGCCATCAGGTTGTTGGCCTGGCCGGCGTTGGTGGCGTTTTGCTTGGTCATGGAAGACATCTGTTCGAGCGAGGCGGAGGTCTGCTCGATGGACGCGGCCTGCGCCGAGGCCCCTTCGGAGAGGTGCCGGCCGGCTTCGAAAACCTGGTTGGAAGCCTCGGTGACCTGATTGGAAAGGTCATTGAGGCCCCGGACCAGGCGGTTCACGGGCCGCGTGATCGAACGGGTGATCAGGGACAGCCCCAGCATCAGGAGCAGGGCCGCCCCCACCACGCTGCCGCCCGCGGTGACCAGGTTCTGCCTGAGCAGGGCATCCAGTTTTTCCTTGCTGTACCCCAGCTTCAACTTCCCGACGACCTTATCGCCGGGGCCCATAATCCGGCGCTCGTAGACGATCAGCCGGGACAGGTTCTCCGGTTCCTTGCTGCTCGTGGTAACCGGCTTGCCCTGGTGATCGAAAAACACCGCGAACGCCACCTCGGGGTCTTTGATGGTTTCCTGCACGAACCCCTCCAGGGAAGGGTAATCGTAGTTGTCCAGGTAGGGAATGCTTATTTTTTCCAGCAGGTTTACCAAACCCTGCGCCTTGGAATCGATCACGGCGCGCGTGCTCCGCGTCTGGTTCAGCGCCATCATGGCGCCCAGGCACGCCAGCAGTACGATGGTCAATCCCATGGTGGGGAGCATGATACGTGAGCCGATGGTTCTCAATCGAAAGATGTCCAAAGAGATCTCCTTATTGAGGGCCGACCGGGACCGCCGGGCACGGCCGCCCCGCTTTACTTTACCACGTACTTTTGTCCTTCTCCGGTTATATAGTTTAGCATCTTCAAGATGTTAGGCGAAGGCGCGCCCCTGGTCACCAGGGTGATCGGCCTGCCCACCTCCTGGATCGAGGGGACCAGGACGGAGGCATCGACGATGGAGATCGGCCCGAGCCCCACCGCGCCGGGAGTCTTGGAGACCGTTTCCTTTATCTGGGGCGCCGTGGTGGATTCGATCACGTTTTTGAGGTAGGGGACGCCGTCCATCACCTGTTTTTGAAACACGTTCTGCGTGCCGGGGATCTTGCTTCCCCAGACGACCTTGACGGCGAGATCGGGGCCGCCCACTTCCTTCCAGTTGGTCGCCTTGCCGGTGAATATGGCCTTGAGCTGGTCCTTCGAAAGGCTCTTGACCCCTACGTCCTTATTGGCCAGGACCTTGACGATATCCTTGCCTATCACACGCGACTTGTAGACGCTCGGGTCGGCGATGGGATAGCCGGATTTTTCCATCATGCTCATCCAGTCCGCGAAAGTGAGCCCGCCGGCCGCGGCGTCGATTTTCCCGCCGTCCAGGTCCTTGAGGGCTTCCACCGGGCCGTTGTTGATCAGGGTGAGCTTCAGTCCGATATCTTTTTCCATGGGCTGCTGGATCTTGGTAAAGATATTCTGTGACGGTGCGGCTCCGGCTCCCACCTTCACTTCATCGGCAAACGCAAACGAGGTCAGGGCAAAAAAAACCGCCGGAATGCACAACAGCGCCTTGCACGCAAACCTAAATCTCCCCATCATGTTCTCCTTGTTTCAGTGCTGGGTGGCATGTCTTGCCAAGTGCGCTACGTACGGATTCGGCTTCCGGGCGAGCGAAAAACATGCCGGTTTCTTTACGATTTGAGCCGAATTATTGTTGGAATTTGGATATCTATTCGGCATCAGTCGCCTGAAGCTTGATCGAATTATTTTGTCTACCCGCCATTCGCCGGACTAAAGACGGCAGGGGCCGGCGGGGGCGGAATAGGAATAAGCCTGCCGCGGGTTTTCTTATCCCTGCGGGACGCCGCGGATGAAACCGCGAGGCGGGGAAGCGTTCCCCGGCTCTTTTTAAAATACCGGTTCGGACGCATTTGGTATTATGCCTTGCGGGAATCGTGTTTCAGGGTCGTCGTGCCGATATAGGGAAGGGGACGGGGTTGTTGGCCGTCGTCATGGAGGAGGCCCGCACCGCAGGGGCCGGGCAATGCTGTTGACTTTAAGCTCCTCCCCCTTTGATGGGGGAGGCAGGGTG
>LUZZ01000491.1 GCA_001603845.1 Syntrophobacterales bacterium Delta_01
GCCGGTCAACCTGGCGGCCCTGTCCAGCAGTTCGTCGTCGATATTGAGGGTTGTTCTCACGGAGGTGCCTCCCGGTTATATGCATTATAATGATGTATTAGTATGCATTATTTATATGGATTGTCAAGGTGTCATGCCGAACCGGAATCACCAGCCGCCCGACCTGTGCGCGTTCCGCGGTTATGGGAGCGCCCCGTCTGGACAGGAGGCGGGACCGGTCTTACTCAACAAGCGCCGCATCGATGAGGCGGAGTCAACCAGGCATATTTTCGCGGAAAGGACGGGTATGAGCGAAACAAGAAAGATTAAAACCGTTTCCGAGAGCCGACCCACTATCGAAGGGGCGGGCGTTCACCTCAGAAGGGCGTTCGGCTACTACCAGGTTCCCCGGTTCGATCCTTTTCTCCTGCTGGATGATTTTCGATCCGACGATCCGGCAAAATTTCTCCCCGGCTTCCCCTGGCATCCCCACCGGGGGATCGAGACCATCACCTACGTGATCGAGGGCGACGTGGAGCACGGCGACAGCCTGGGAAACCGGGGCGATATCACCCGGGGCGACGTGCAGTGGATGAGCGCAGGGAGCGGCATCATCCACCAGGAAATGCCCGGAGGAGACGCATCGGGCCGCATGGGAGGGTTTCAGCTCTGGGCCAACCTGCCCGCTTCCCACAAGATGATGGAGCCCCGGTACCGGGACGTCAAAAGCGGCCGGATCCCGGAGGTGTCTCTTCCGGGCGGTGTCCGGGTGAAGGTGATATGCGGCGAAGTGGAAGGCGTCCGGGGGCCGGTGCGGGACATTGTCATCGAACCGGAGTACCTGGATGTGAGCGTGCCCGCCCGTGCCGGGTTTACGCATCCGGTAAAGCGGGGCCACACCGCCCTGGCGTATGTGATCGGGGGGAGAGGCTATTTCGACGACGAGCGGGATTCCTTTTCCCACGAAGTGGTGGGCAAAAACTACTTCGACCTCGAACGCGAATGCGCCTGCGGCGACGGCACCCTGGTTCTCTACGAGGACGGCGACCGCGTATCGGTCAGCGCCGGGGAAGAGCCGCTCCGGTTCCTGCTGGTTTCGGGAAAACCCATCGGGGAACCGGTCGCCTGGTACGGTCCCATCGTGATGAACACCCGTGAAGAGCTGCGGGTCGCCTTCGACGAGTACCGCAACGGCACTTTCATCAAGCATCCGAAACCGGCGCGCGAGTAGATGCCGAGCGCTCGGCATGCGCGCGCGTGCGGCCGAATCCTGGGGGGGGCGGGGGAAAGCATTTCCCACGCTCTTTTTTGTTGGTCCAATCTTGAAGGCAAAATGGTATTACGCGGCGTCCCGTTTCTTTAGGGCTTCTTCTAGGTCGAGCTGGTAGCGCACGGGGCCCCGGAAGGTGCCCGTTCGGGCGAAGCGGCGGGCGAGTTGGGAGCCGCCGGAGGCGAAGCGTTTGTGCAGCGCGCACTCGGAGGTGGGCAGGGACCACGAGGTGGCGATGGCCACGTGCCCCTTGGGGAAGACGGAGACTTCCGCGTCGACGTGGTCGAGCGGCGCGAGGCTCGATTCTTCCTCCACCAGGTCGTCCTTTTCCGCTATGCAAATCAGCCACCGGACCCCTTTTTCCGCGATGCGCTTGAAATTGAGGGGGCGGCCGAACAGCGTTATGGGCAGGTTTCCGTCCCGGTCCACCGGCGTGATGTAGGATTTGAAGCTCAGTTCGACGACTCCCGCCGGCAGGTCCATGCGGTCGTGGATCATCCAGTGGTTGATCGCCGCCGCCGTCTTGTTCACCCTGAGGGGCAGCCCCTGCCGTTCGAACATGCCGAGGTCGCGGTGGAAGGTGACCACCGGCGATTCCTTTTCGATGCTCCGGAGCTTGTAGACCCAGCCCAGTATCTTGCCGTCGATCACCCGGTTGCCGTTCGGAAGGGTTTTCATGGAGTGGCCGAGGTCCCGGAACCGGGGCGGCAGGTGTTTCATGTATTCGATGATCGACCGGCTCCGCGACCCGTCCATGGGCGCCACGCAGGTGATGAGGGCGTCGACCAGCCCGTCCAGTTCCCCGGAGAGGACGTCCACCGCGGCGATGAACCCGCCCTGGCAGATGCCGTTCAGGGTCACCGGCCTGCCGTGCCGGGCGACGAGCTGTTCGCAGAAAAACCGGGTGTCCGAGGCGTCGTCTTCCCCGGTCATTACCTGGACGGCGGGCGTTGCGACGACGTCTTTGAGGAGCCGGGCGTAGGTGGGAATCCCCTGGTTGGCAAAGGCGTGTACATAGCTTTTGCTTTCGCCGGGGAGAAACGCCAGGATATTGGGGCCGAGCACCACGGGCGGGATGACGATCACCGGTTTTCCGTCCTCCCGGACCTTCACCCCGGGGTCGGTGGGAAGGACCCGGTACAGGCAGAACCGGTCCGTTTCGGCCGCCTTGACGTAGCCTCCGCTTTCCAGGTGGAAGCCGTACTCGGAACCGATATCGCGGATGGCCGCGGGATAGGTGTTGACCACAAAGTCCAGGAATTTACGGTGCCGTTCGGTTACCGAGGCGATGTCCTCGCCCTTGGTTCCGAAAAGAGTGGCGAGGGAGGCGGCCAGGATTTCGTTGAGGTGCCCGAGCTGGTATTCGTTGACGGCGAGAAGAGAACCGGTGAGCTGCCGGGTACCGAGTTCCAGGTTGAACTGCGCCAGTTCGGCGTAGCTCTTAAGAGTTTCGTATGCGTCGAAGGGCGCACGCGCCAGTTTTTCTTTCTCCACCGCGGCGAAAGCGCTCAACGCGGCCCACGCCGGGGCCACGAATTCGTTTACGTAGTTGAAAATACCGGCCCAGTACGTCTGGGCTCCCCCGGCCATATTGATCGACGCTTCGGCGGTTTTTTCGTTCCAGTTCCAGAGGTCGGCAAAGATTTTGCCCCAGTGGTCCGGCAAACCACGCGATCCGTCCTCGCTGCCCGAGCTTCCCATAAACGGTCCCTCTGGTGCCGCCGCCCGCGCCGGCCCGGCAACCCGCAACCCGCCGAATTGCTGTCGGCATGCCGCAGAGTCGTGTATAACTTCGGCCGTACGGAGAGGGCAGTGCTTGAAATCGTTTGTGTTGCGCTTCCCGGTTCAATATAATCATCGTTCAGGATGAAAAAGCCAGGGCGCCAGGACAAGTTATGTACAGGAAGCATTTCGGCCTCAGAAAAGCCCCCTTTTCGATAGCTCCCGACCCCCGTTATCTATTCATGAGCGAGCAGCACAGAGACGCCTTCGCCCACCTGCTGTACGGGCTCAAGATCAATGGGGGCTTCATACTGCTGACCGGAGAGGTGGGGACCGGCAAGACCACGCTGTGCCGCTGCCTGCTGGACT
>LUZZ01000099.1 GCA_001603845.1 Syntrophobacterales bacterium Delta_01
GCCCCACACGATGCAGATGCCCATGAAAACGGAAAGGGACACGGGGCGCACGGGCTTGTTTTCCACCAGGTTGGCAAAGGCGGTCGCGGCAATCTCCACACCGCTCAGGTCCGTTCCGTCGGGCTTTGAAAAAACGGTTCGAAACGAGTCCCGCTGCTCCCCGCCGCTCACTTCCGACAGGCCCACGAACACCGCCTTGCCCTTGAGGTCCGGAAGCGCCTGCGCGTAGGCGGGATCGAGCAGCTTGTGGAAGGAAACGGTGGGGATGGTGCCCGGAGGCCCGTAGAAGTTGAGAAAGGCGCTGTCGCGGCTCATGTAGGCCCGCACCAGCGAGCGCAAAAGATTTGCCTTTACCGGGTCGGCGGCATATTTCGCGTCGATGCCCGCGAGCATCTTCCCGGCGATCCAGGGATGATCCTCGAAGATTTCCCGGATGGACCCCGCCGTGGTGCGGACTTTTCTGTTCCGGATAATGGTGGCGGCGTCTTCGGGCAGCATCCCGGTGTGGGTGGGGCTGGCCGATTCCAGCAGCGACAGGAAATCGCCGTAGAGGCCCAAAGTATAGATCTGGAAAGCCATAAAAGGCAGCGTGGGCCTGCTGCCGGCTTCCGTCTTGAAAGTCCAGAACTGGCTCACCCGGAACGGGATCTTGGGCAGGGGAAAAGGCGCCAGGGCGGCGGCCGAATCGGCGAACTCCCGGTGGGGCCGGATGATCTTTTCGGCATGGATAACGGCTGCACCGTCGCCCATCGAAATGTTTTCCCTCCGCAGGTGTTCGCACAGGACGACGTTTTTCGCCCGCCGCAGGGCCTCGGCCAAAAGTTCGTCTTCCCGGTCGCTGGTCGGTTCGATAAACAGGACGTCGAAGGCAATGACGGCCGCCTTCGCTTCGATGAGCTTTTCGATGAGATCGGCGTGCAGGCTGCGCGGCCACTTCAGCGGGTTGGAAGGAATGCCGAGAGATTCGGAGGATTCGTGGTCCAGGGCGACCACCACCACCTGCGGGGGAACGGGCCGCTGCCCCCTTAGTTCGAAGAGAAGATCAAGCCCGACATATTCCTCCAGGTTCGGTCCCAAAGACGTCAGGATCAGAACCAGCCCCGAGAGTGCCAGCAAAATGCCGGCCAATGTTCCAGGCTTCAAACTATGGTGCACCACCCACCCCTGGCGCCGGCAGAATCAGGGGAGCAAATCCGCATCGCTCAAAGTAATAGAGGATCCTGCCGCGACCATGTAATTCAACCGTTAATAACTTGGCCTCATCGAATAAGGCCAAGTGGAAGTCATGCTAACAATCATCGTAACTTAAGCCAAATTTGTTGGATGCTTTTTCGGTATACAGGTAAGACTTTTGAATATTATCATACAGATGCCTTTCCGTAAACAGAATATGGTGCGCGGGGCCGGGCGCTCCCCCTGGGACGCCGATCTCGGGGTTCCTGCCGGTATTTTCAAAAAAGCGGGGGAAGGCTTCCGGGGCTGTTGCCCAAAAGGACATTAAGGATATTAAGGTTCATCAATAGTGGAACGAACGAAAATAATGGAACGAATGAAAATCCCCCTCCCTGCGATGGGAGGGGCTAGGGGAGGGTGTCGTATTTCCTGGCACTGACGACCCCTTCCCCCATTCCCTCCCACCAAGGGAGGGGAGTAGTCCGTACTTTTGGCGGCCTCTTACTGAAATTTTGGTTTTGGGCAACAGCCCCGGAAGCCTTCCCTCGCGTTTTAAAAAAACCATTTAATTTTAAGGAACGAAACCCATTGAACAGCAGCTTTTTTGACGAAAAAGACAGGATCGAACGGGCGTTCGCCCTGGCCGGCGCGGAAAGGCCCGCCTACGCGAATATCTTCCCCTTCGTGGAAGCACTGCTCGTCGCGGCGGCCGAAGTCCGTGCCACCCTTTCCCTGGAAATTCCGCAAATTCCGGACGAGACCGCAAAGGCCCGGTGGGAAAGCGGCTTTCCTCTGCTCCGCCGCTGGGATTTCCCGGTGGATACCGCCGCCGCCGAGCGGCTGCTCGAAAAAATCTCCGGGGCCATTCCCGCGGACAACCGGCAACTGGCCGAAGCCCGCCGGATCATCGTTCGTTCGGTCCCCGAAGCGCCCGGCGAGAAGAAAAGGTTTTGGAACAGCTTCCTGCACCACGAAATGGAGCCGTGGGAGGAATGGTTGAAAGCGGATGCGGGGAAAATGGACCTCGCTTCGGTGCTTTTCCTGGCGCGAAGCGCCGTCAGGCCCTGCGTGGAATTTGCGGCCGAAAAGCTGACCGCCGCGCACCCCGTCCCCGATTGGTGGCTCAAGGGCTACTGCCCGGTCTGCGGCTCGTTTCCATCCCTTCTTACGTTGGAAGGTCAAGGCGCCCGAAAGGGTTTCTGCTCCTGGTGCGCCACCCGGTGGAACCTGCACAGGCTCCAGTGCCCGTACTGCGACAACCGCGCCCATGAATCCCTGGGCTACCTTGCCGTCGAGCAGGAACCGCACAACCGGATCTCCTACTGCAACCTATGTAAGTTTTATTTCAGGCAGATCGACACCCGGGAGCTTGCCTATCCCCCTTACCTCCGCCTGGAGGAATGGACCACCCTGCATCTCGACCTGATCGCCCAAAAAGCGGGCTGGAACCAGCCGCCTTCCCCCGCTCCGGCGATTTACGGAGACGGGCAGTGAGAGGCAAACCTCACCCGTTCGGTTCCTCCCGCCGGTCTTCTTCGAAACTTCCCACCTTGTAGACCGATGTGATAATATACTGGTCCAGGTACTGTAAGAAGGTGTTTTTGTAACGTTTTCGACCAACCGGGAATCATGGCGGCACCTCCCCCGCCGGGGCGGACTTTCCTTACCGTCTGGAAGTCCTGCAAGCGGCGCGGCCGCCCGCAATGAACGGCGATGGAATCAAAAGAGCGGCTACGCGAAAAGATGAGGGTCCTCAGCGACCGGAACGCCCGGCTCGAAACCGAACTGGCCGAGGTGAGAAGCCTGCTCGAAGCGGCCCTGAAGCAGCTTCCCAAAAGCGGCGCCGTTTCCATTGCGCCGGGTCCCGGAGGAGCAGCGGGCGCTGAATTCGGCTGGGGCCGGCTTGCTTCCGGCCCCCTGGCCGAAAGCTCACCGGATATCGTCGTCAGGCTCGACAGGGACCTTCGCCTGGTCTACGCCAATCCCGCCCTTCACACCCTTTCCGGACCGGCCCCCGCCGAAGTTGCAAACCGGGGGGGCCATGACCTTTGCCATGCCGATCCGGTACTGCATGATTTTATCTCTTCGGTGGTCGATACCTGCAGGCAGGTCATCGCCACGGGGGCCGAACAGATTTCCGAATTTTCGTGCAGGACCGCCGACGGGATGAAACATTTCCAGGGCCGGTTCGTCCCCGAACTCTCCGAAAAGGGCACCGTGGGCATGGTGACCATGATTTCGCGCGATATCTCCACCTTGAAAAAGGCCCAGGAAGATCTCCAGAATGCGAACCAGGTGCTGGAATCGCACGTCAGCATGCGGACCGCCGAACTGGAGGGCGCCAACCTCATCTTGCGGGCTGAAATCACCCAGCGCAAGAAGCTGGAAGAAGAACTCGAACTGAAAACCAACCGGCTCCAGGAAGTGAACGCGGCCCTCAAAACGCTTTTGAGACAAAGGGACGAAGACCGGAAAGACTTCGAGGAAGCATTCCTCACCAACATCGAAAACCTCATCCGGCCCTACCTGATGAAGATGAGGGCCGGCCACCCGACAAGCACCCAGGCATCGCTGATCGACATTGTGGATTCCCACTTGAATGAACTCACGTCGCAGTTCGGCAGGACCCTGGCGCTCCAGTACCGGATGCTCACCCCCACGGAAATGCGGGTGGCGGCCCTGGTGAGAGACGGGAAGACCAGCAAGGAAATCGCGGACATCCTGTGCATTTCCGAGAAGACGACCTCGTTTCACCGGAACAACATCCGGGCCAAACTCGGACTGCGGGGCGAGGGCGTCAATCTCCGGTCCTATCTTCTGAGCCTCATTTAATACCGGTTTTCCCCCGGCATTTTCCCCTCAAATACTTGGTATCCAAATCCTGCACCGGATGTAGTACCCTCCCGCACCATGCTTGCAGGACGCAAGAGCCCGGCAGAGCATCGCCGCCCTGCCCATTCACGGCCGTTTCCAATCAGCTCGGCTTTTACCGGTGGACCGCGATGAACGAAAGCGCATCTCAATTCATAGCGATCGGAGAAGACGATCCGGACGACCGTCTCATCCTCCGGGATGCATTCATTGAGTGTCGCCCGGACTTGCGCCTTGAATTCTTCGATAACGGGGAAGATCTGATCGCTTTCCTGGAACGGGGAAAGTCTTTCGGCCCGGAAGGACTTCCCCGGCTGATCCTGTTGTGTCTGCACCTCCCCAAGAAATCCTGCTTCGAAACCATAGCGGAAATCAAGGACGACCCCGTTTTAAAACGCATCCCGCTGCTGGTGCTCGCCGGGTTTTGTTCGGAAGACGAAATCCAGAGCTGCTACGAACTGGGCGCCAACACCGTCATTGCCAAACCGTCGAACTTCGCAGAATTCGTCGATGTGATGCGAAAGGTCTGCCAATACTGGTTCACCGCCTGGATAGCGTGAGGGTTCCCCGGCACCCCGGCGGGGATTGTTGATGCGCAGGCCTCCGCACCGGTTTTCGAGCCGTAGCCGGCTTATCGGGGGTGTCGCCCGTATCATCCTGTTGAAAAATGTTTTGTTGTCCGCACCACGGCCCGCATGTTAGAAATATCCAGGGGGAAAACTGATAGTAGGCGATAGGGGGCGTCTTTGCAGTATGGCTCACAAGCCGGTAAACAGAATCGTTTTGATCATGGTCGATGATGACGAGGACGACTGCCTGATGGTGGAGGCGGCCCTCTACGAGGCGCTTTTGAAGTGCGACTTCCACTGCGTCCAGGACGGCATCGCGATGATGGAGTATCTCAACCGGAGCGGTCAGTTCCACGAACCGGGTGCGGCGCCCCGCCCCGACATCATCCTGCTCGACCTGAACCTCCCCAGGATGAACGGACGCGAAGTGCTGCAACAACTCAAGTCGGACCCCGAGTTCCGTTCCATCCCGGTCATCGTGCTTACCACCTCGACCGAAGAAGAAGACATCGTTTTTTGCTACAACGCGGGCGCCAATACTTATATCGTCAAGAAGCCGTCGTTTGAAGGACTGGTCTGGGCCATCAAGATCATTAAGGATTTCTGGCTGGAAACGGCCACGCTTCCCACCAACCGGGGATACCCGGACCAGAGAAAAGACCCTTCCAAGCAAACCGGTTGACCGCCGGCAGGCCGCCATCGCGCCGGTTTTTGCCGGAAATCCACCCGCCGGGACCTCGAACGGCCGGGCCCCATCCCCTGTAAGCCCCCGGGAAACATCAAAACGGTCCATCAGCCGGGTGTTTTCGGAACCGGGAGGCTGCACTGCCACCTGATCGGAAGCGCCGAGCGTCCAGCCTCACGCGGTCTCCCCGCTGCTTTTCAGCGCGCGCGGCCTGCACTGGTTGATACGCTCCGGGTGGAACAGGAAATTCCAGTCCTGCTCGAGGTTTTTGTTCCGCCAGTCCCCCGGTTTTTCAGTGGGTGAAGCCGCCGTGGCGGTGGAGGCGCAGTCGGGGTAGCGGACCGGCAGGATGGCGACCGCCGCGAAAAGTAGGATCAAAGCCAGTTTGTGGGCAGTATGAGTCATTTTAACTCCCCTTTCTCGGCTCAATATAATCACCGGCCCCCCCTTCGAGGTCCCTTCGCGCCGCCCGCCCGTGGGCAGTCTTCCCCCGCGTGCCGCTCCCTGCCTGGGATTACTGCAAATAAATTTGCCGTGATTAATTTCTATGCCCGGATTGAGTCTCTATATTGCAAGCGGCACGCGGAGGAAAGATTGTGGATGAGAAGATCGCGCGGGACATCGCGCGCAACGTTACCAACGAACTGGCCAAGGAACGCAACAGGGAGGCCGCCGAAAGGACCCTCCTGGCCTGGCTTCGGACCTGCCTGTCCTTTATCAGCTTCGGGTTCGGTATATTCAAAGTCGTCCAGACTTTTGCGACGGAAGGCTATGGACACCATTACGCCACGTTCGTCCTGGCCCTGTCCTTCATTCTACTCGGCAGCTTCGCGATGATCGCCGCCACCGTGCAGCATGTACGAACCATAAGGCTGCTGGAAGACCAGCCCAATCCGTACATGCCGAGAGGGTCGCTGGGAATGTCGGTGTCCATAGCCCTGATCCTGATCGGCCTTTTTGCCTCCATTGCGGTGGTGCTGGAGTTTTTTGTCTACAAATAGCCGCTCGCCCCCGCCTAAAATCCGAACTCCGCCAGCAGCGAATCCACCTCGTCCTGCGAGTGGACGGCGTCGTCGCGCGCGGCATGGGCCGGGCCGTAGAGGGTGTCGGTGGTCTTCTTGACGGTTTCCGTCTTCGCACCGAAGGTGCGGATGACGTTGACGAGCTTGCTTTCCAGGTCGTGGAGAAGATTCGTTATCTTGATGATGATCTGGCCGCTGAGGTCCTGGAAATCCTGGGCGGTGAGGATGGCGTCCAGGTTGTGGCGGTGCTGCGAAACGATTTCTTCGAGGCCGCTCATGATTTCGGCGCTTTCCTCCAGCTTCTTTTCCGACTGGTCTCCGATGGGCATCAGGCCGCCCACCAGTTCCCGGAGCCTGCCCAGGCTCACGACCTCTTTTTGGATCCTTTCCTGCATCTCTTCGACGTTGTCCAGGGTGGTGATCGCCGCCTTTTCGGTCAACTGGAGCATGTGTTCGAGCCGGTTGCCGGAATCGGGGAGCTTTTCCTCCACGATCTCTTTGATGGACGGGTCCATGATATTGATAAAATTGCGAATCGAGTCGTGCAGTCCACGGGCGAGCGAGCCGATCTCCCGGTAGAGCCCCACCGGCTGCTGGTCGCAGAGCTGCTGGTCGGCAAGGCACATCAATATTTCCTGGGCACGGACCATGTTGCCGC
>LUZZ01000100.1 GCA_001603845.1 Syntrophobacterales bacterium Delta_01
CTACATGGCGCTGGCCCGCGCCGGAAAATACGCCGAAGCGCTCGACCTCATCCGCCGGGACAACATCCTGCCCGGCATCTGCGGCCGGATCTGCACGCATCCCTGCGAGGCCGCCTGCCGCCGCAACGAACTCGACCAGGCCGTCGCCATCAAGGACGTCAAGCGTTTCATCGCCGACCACGCCCCGGCCGACGCTCACCCGCCGGCAATCGTCAAAAGGCGCCCGGAACGGGTGGCTGTGGCAGGTTCGGGCCCCGCCGGGCTTGCCGCCGCGGCCGACCTCGCGCGTCTCGGTTACCGGGTGACCCTGTTCGAAAAGGAAACCCTGCCCGGCGGCCTGCTTCGCTACGGTATCGGGCCGTACCGGCTTCCCCGCGAAATCATCGACCGTGAAATCGGCTACCTGCGCGGCATGGGGGTGGAAATCCGGCCGGCGTGCCCCTTCGACCCGGCGAAAGACTCCGAAAAATACGCCGCGGTGATCATGGCCACGGGTCTCTGGAAAGACCGCATGCTGAACGCGCCGGGCGAGCGGCTGGAAGGGGTGCAGGGATGCATCTCGTTTCTTACCGGGGTGTACCGGGAAACGAGCGCGCCGCTGCAGGGCAAGGCGGCGGTGATCGGCGACGGGAACTCCGCCTTCGAGGCGGCAAGGACTTTGGTGCGCCTGGGAGTGGAGACGACCATCGTTTCCTGGTTTCCGGAAGAACTCATTCCGGCCGACCGCGCGGAAGTGGACGAGGCCCTGCTCGAAGGCGTCAAGATACGCGCCGGGCTCCAGGTGTCCGAATTCGCGGGAACGGGCGGAAAGCTCGCGTCGATCCGGTTTGCCCCCACCCGCCCCGGACCTCCCGACGCCAAGGGCATTCCCTGGCCGGTCCCGGTGGAAGGCGCGCAGACGGTCGAACTGCCGTTCGACCACGCCATCATCGCCATCGGGCAGATGAGCGGAAAGCCGAACGGGCCGGAAAATCTCCCCGAGAAATTCTTCACGGCGGGCGACGCGGCAAGCGGGCCAGCCACCGTGGTTTCGGCCATGGCCTCCGGCCGCCGGGCGGCGTTTGCCGCTCACCGCTTTCTCACCGGGGAACCCGCCGGCACCAGGCTGCCCGTGCGGACCGCGGACCGCGAACTGCGCCCGATCACTCCCGATATTCCGTTTACGGCGCGGGCACAGATGCCCGAACGCCAGGCGGGACCCGGCAGGGGTCTGGCGGTCGAGGTCGCGCTGGGCCTCACCGAGGCCCAGGTGCAGTCCGAAGCTTCCCGGTGTCTCCAATGCGGCGTCTGCTCGGAGTGCCTCCAGTGCGTCGAAGTGTGTCCCGGCGCCATCGTGCACGACGATGAATGTTCCGAACAGGTCGAACAGGCCGGCGTGGTGATCATCGCCGACCCGGCGGCCGCCCCCGCCATCAAGGGAGAAGACGTCCTTCGAGCCTACAGCGCCAAGGCCAGGCATCCCGATGTTTTCACGATGACCATGCGCGGGTTCGCGTCGGCCGCCGAAGCCATGCTGCTCATCCAGGAAGCGGCCCCCCGCATGAAGGGACACGGGATCTCCTTCTCGCCGCCCGGCCCCGAGCTTTCGCCGGAGATCAGGATCGGGGTTTTCGCCTGCCGCTGCAACGGTTCTTTGGGCTGGCACCCGGAGATGGACCGTTTTATCTACGGGTTGCCCGGAAACTCCGGGGTGGAATACGCTGAAATCATCGACTCCGCATGCACCCCGGAAGGCTCCGCCTCGATCCTGCGAACCATCCGCGAAAAGGGGTTGACCCGGATCGTGCTCGCCTCGTGCGTGTGCTGCCCGCTCAATCTCATCTGCAGCGCGTGTACCGACCAGCGCGCGCGTCTCAAAGACGCCATTTTCCACGGAACGGGCATCTCCAGGGCCATGGCCGAGACGTGCAACCTGCGCGGAGAGGTGCTGACCCTCCTGGGCCGCGATCCGCAACTGGCGGTCGCACGGTTCCGTGGGCTGATCAAGAGGTCCATCCGGCGCACGATCCACCTCAAGTCGCTTCCCACCCCGGCGCGCCAGTACAATTTTACCACGGCCGTGATCGGAGAATCGGAAGCCGCATTGCGAAGCGCCCAGGTGCTGGGACAGATGGGCATGGAGGTCTTCCTGTTCGGAAGCCCGGGCCTGCCCCTTTCCACCGATTCGGAATACCCCAACGTGCACGCTTTCCAGGGGTCGAGCGCCCGGTCTCTAAAGGGGATCGTGGGCAATTTCCAGGTGGTCGTGGATATCGGCCAGGGTTTTCAGCAGGCCTTCCAGGCGGGGGCGGTGATCCTTGGCGAACGGGCCTGCGGAAACATCGCCTACATGCCCCATCCGGACATGCCTCCGCACGAATTCCTCTATTCCATGCAGGCGCACGGCGTCAAAGGGGTTCCCTTCTTCGTGCCCGGGGCGACTTCCATTCCCGGCCTCCTGCTGGCAAACCCTTACGGCATCAACCTTTCGGAACGCATCAAGGGAACGGCGGCCGCCATTCTGGCCGCTTCGGTCATGCCTCGCGGCCCCAGGCAAAACAAGGGCTACACCGTTTCCATCGACAAGAGCCTGTGCCGCGGCTGCGGCCGGTGCGTGAGCGCCTGCCCGTACCGGGCGGTCAGCTTTCATACCGATTCCGCCGGTTCGAGCTACGCCGTGGTGGACGAGGCCCTGTGCAAGGGGTGCGGCAACTGCATCTCGGTCTGCCCGTCCAATGCCGCGGACAGTCCGTACCGGGACCAGCTTTTCCTGGAACAGTTGATAGAGGAAGTATTGACTTGAACTTGAAGATGGCTCACGCAAGACCGGAAGGACGCCGGCGGATAAGCGGACCTCCCCCGGCGGCTTCGCGTGAAACCATGATTTCTCGGGCATAACGACCTGATTTTCGGATGATGATGGAAGACGACCTCAAAATTATTCTTTTCTTATGCAACTGGAGCCCCCACGCGGCGTTCCAGACGCTCCAGGACACGCTTGCGCCCATACCGCGCGAAATTCGCATGGCGAGGATCCCGTGCAGCGGGCGGATCACCAAATCGCTCCTGTTCAAGGCATTCGAGACCGGGGCGGACGGTGTGGCGCTTGTGGGCTGCGAACCGGGCACGTGCCGCTACGGGATCGGCACCGCCGTCGCCGAAAGGAACGTGGAAGACACCCGCGGCATCCTGGAGCTGCTGGGGCTGGGAGCGGAGAGGTTGAGCTTCGCCGCGTTCTATCCCGACCAGCCGCAGGCGCTGCTCGATTTTCTGGCGGAATTTCGAGACAGGATCGCCGAGCTGGGCAAAAGCCCCGTGGGGCCGGTGCAAAGGCAAAACAGCGGCGCCGCCCTGACCAAAGAGTCGGCGGCGGCGATTGTGGCCGCCCACAACATAACGGCCTGCCAGGACTGCGGCAAGTGCTCGTCGGCCTGCCCGGTGGCGCTTTCCGGGAAGGCGTTCTCACCGCGCGCCATCGCCAATGCCATCACTTCCGGGGACCTCGATTCGCCGGCCGTAACCGAAGACATCTGGTCGTGTCTCACCTGCGGGTTGTGCTACGACCGCTGTCCCTCCGCGGTGAGCTTTCCCGACTTCATCAAGGACATGCGAAGCGCCGCGAAAAGTACTGAAAACAGCCGTTTCGAAGCCCACGGGGGGTTTTTCCACGCCCTCATGCGCACTATGACTTCCCCCAGCCTGCCGGTGGCGCACTGGGACTGGCTGTCTTCCGATATCAAGACCGACCCGGATTCCAAAGTATTGTTTTTCGGCGGATGCGCCCCCTATTTCGACACCTTTTTCCGCCACCACCTGGGGATCCGCACCGTGGACATCCTTTCGGACGCCCTCAAGCTCCTGAACTTTTTCGATATCTACCCCGCCATCCTGCCCGACGAGCGGTGCTGCGGCCACGATCTGCTGTGGTCGGGCGACCGGGAGAATTTCCTGAAGCTGGCCCGGCTGAACGTGCAGCGCATCGCCGACATGGGCATCGAGGAAGTGGTGACCGCCTGCCCGGAATGCCACCGCGCCTTCGTGCGCGACTACCCGGCCAACGGGGTGGCGACGCCGTTCAAGGTGACGCACCTGTTCGAACTGGCGGAACGGGAAATCGGCAAGGGGGCCGTCGGGTTTCACAAGTTCAACCGGAAGATCACCTTCCAGGACCCGTGCCGGCTGAGCCGTTTCGAGGGCGGGTGCGAGCTGCCTCGAAACCTTATCGAGCGCCTCAAAGTGCGCGCCTTTACCGAGATGCGCGACCGCGGCGCTTCTTCTCTTTGCTGCGGCAACTGCGCCTGGACCGGGTGCGATGCTTTCTCCAAGGCGATGCAGGTCCAGCGCCTCACGCAGGCCAGGGAGACCGGAAGCGACCTGCTGGTGACGGCCTGCCCCAAGTGCCAGATCCACCTGCGCTGCGCCATGGAAGACCCCTTCCGGGGTGAAGAGATCAGGATGGACATGATGGACCTGACGTCCCTCCTGGCCAAAACGATTGAGTGGGAATAAGCAGATTTTATAACCCAATATCATCTTGAGAACCGGATATGAAAAAATCGATTGCACAGGCTGAAGGTCCCCGGATCGGCGTCTACGTTTGCCATTGCGGGCTCAACATCGCCAGGACGGTTGACTGCCCGGAAGTCGCGGCGCAGTGCGCCGGGCTGCCGGGTGTCGTTATCTCGCGTGACGTGCAGTACGCGTGTTCCGAACCGGGCCAGCAAAGCATACGGGAAGACATCGCCGAACACGGCCTGGACCGCGTAGTGGTGGCGTCCTGCTCGCCCAGGCTCCACGAACCCACTTTCCGGCAAATGCTGGAAAACGCGGGTCTCAACCCCTACTTGCTGGAAATGGCCAACCTGAGGGAGCACTGCAGTTGGGTGCATATGAACGACCCGGAGGCGGCCACGGCCAAGGCGCTGGACCTGGTGCGGATGGCCGTGGCGAGAGCCGCAAGGCTCGAACCCCTCAAGAGCCGCAAGATCCCGGTTACCAGGCGCACGCTGGTGATCGGGGGCGGAATCGCGGGCATCCAGACATCTCTTGACCTTGCCGATAACGGCTACGAGGTGGTCCTCGTGGAAAAGAAACCGTCCATAGGAGGCCGGATGGCCCAGTTGGACAAGACTTTTCCCACGATGGACTGCTCCATTTGAATACTCGGGCCGAAGATGACTGATGCCGGTCGGCATCCAAATATAAAGCTCTACACCCTGAGTGAAGTGATTGACCTCAAGGGTTACGTCGGCAACTTCGAAGCCAAGATCCTGAAGCGCGCGCGCTACGTCTCGGACAAGGACTGCACGGCCTGCGGCGAGTGCGTGAAGGTGTGCCCGGTGGTTCGCCCGGATGAATTCAACGCGGGCCTGTCTTCCCGGAAGGCGATCTACTCGCCCTTCCCCCAGGCCGTCCCGTCGGCCTACGTTATCAACATCAAGGAATGTCTCGGGCACAACCCGGTGGTGTGCGCCAAGTGCTCCGAGGTGTGCGAAAAGAAGTGCATCAATTTCCACATGTCCGACGAAGAGGTGGTGGAAAAGGTGGGCAGCATCGTGGTGGCCACCGGTCTCGAACCCTACGACCCCACGGAACTCGACGAGTACGGGTACACGCGGTTTGAAAACGTTTTGACCAGCACCGAGTTCGAGCGCATGGTGAGCGCCGGCGGCCCCACGAAGGGAGAACTGACCCGGCCCTCCGACCGCCGGGTCCCCAGATCGGTGGGCTTCATCCAGTGCGTCGGTTCCCGCTCGGCCAGGAAAGGCGGTTCCTACTGCTCCAACATCTGCTGCATGAATACCATCAAGAGCACGCTGGTGCTCAAGGAACACCATCCCGATATAGAAATAAAGGTATTCTATATAGACATCCGCGCCTTCGGTAAGGGGTTCGAGGACCTTTACGGGAAGAGCCGCAGCCTGGGGGTCCAGTATATCCGGGGCCTTCCGGGAACGGTCATCGAAAACGGCGACGGAGGCTTTCGGGTTGCCGTCGAAAACGGCGCGGCCGGAAAGATCTCCTTCCACGACCTGGACATGCTGGTGCTGGCCGTGGGCATGAAGCCATCCGGATCGACCAAGAAGCTTCAGGAGATGCTGGGGCTCCAGTTGAGCCCCGACGGGTTTTTCCTGGAAGCCCACCCCAAGCTCCAGCCGGTGGACGCCGCAACCCGGGGCATCTTCTTTGCGGGATGCGCCGAGGGTCCCAAGGACATCAAGGAATCGGTCACCCAGGGATCGGCGGCGGCGGCCCGCGCCATCCGCCTGATGCACAAGGGCGAGATGTTGTCCGAACCGGTCACCGCGGAAGTGGTGGAAGACGCCTGCAAGGCCTGCGGAAAATGCGTGGAGGTCTGTCCCTACGGGGCCATCACCGCCGATGCCAAGCGAAAGATCCCCGCACGGGTGAACCCGGCGGCCTGCGCCGGGTGCGGCACCTGCGCCGCCGAATGCCCGTTCGACGCCATCGTGATGAACCACTTTACCGACGAGCAGATCACCAGCCAGGTGGATGAACTCCTGGCCGCCGATCCGGAATCCAAGATCCTGGCCTTTGCCTGCAACTGGTGTTCGTATGCGGGCGCGGACTACGCCGGGGTCTCCAGGCTCCAGTACCCGCCCAACGTGCGGCTGATCCGCACGATGTGTTCCGGCAGGGTGGACGAGTCGTTCATCTGGGAAGGTTTTGCACGGGGAGCCCCCATTGTTTTGGTGAGCGGCTGCCACATCGGGGACTGCCACTACATCAACGCCAACCATTGGACCGTGAAGCGCGTGGAAAAGGTCCGCCGGAAGATGGAAAAACTCGGCATCCGCCCGGAACGGCTTCAGCTCGAATGGATCAGCGCCGCCGAAGGCACGCGCTTCGCCGCCGTGATGAAGGACCTGGAAGAACTTCGAAAACAGGTCGGCCGGGAAGAAATCGCGGAGACGGTGCGTATTTTGGCCGAAAGGACGAAAGCGAAGGATGCCTGAGAAAAAGCAATTTCGAGACGACGTATATGCAACCCCTTCAGGGTATCTTCAAAAGTGTGTACCGTCGATCTTCCCAGGGTGGCGCTCACGCGACCCTGGGCTATCCTATGCAGCCCCTTCGGGGCAAACGTGAGATTTCACGAATCAACGTAGAACCACCAACACCGCCATTCCAGCAACGCTTTTGGGCGGGAATGACGGTCTTGGTGCTTTTACCTTAACTTGTGAAGCCTCATATTGAGAGTTCATACAGCCGGCCGTACCCACCCCAGCATCCCGACGCATCTGCAATCCCGGACACAGTCAGGCCCGAACCAACCCGTCCACCGCATCCGCCACCTGCCCGAACGTAAACGGCCGGCGCAGGACGGCGGCCCATTTGTATTTTACCGGCAGGTCGCCGTCTTTTTCGAAAACTCCCGTCAGCAGGACCACCGGCACTTTCAGCCGCGCCAGTTCCTCCAGGTCCTGCGGCCCGTACGCAAGATTCCGGATTTCGAGCACTATCAGCGCCGGTTTTTCGGCCGTCTCCCGGTAAAATGAGGCCACGGCATGAAAAATGTCCACGAAGCCGTCGGCCGCATAGCCCCGCTCGATGAGCAGCGCACGAAGGTCCGCCCGCTCCCAATGGTTGTTGTCGATGATCCACACTACGGGAATATTTGTCGGCAACTCGGTAGCACCCCGCCTGTTTGTAACCTAATCTTAACTTTAGTGCGCCTTTCCTCCCACCGATAACCCGACTGAGGTCCGCCGCTATGGCGCCAGGCGGCCTTACATGGGGAAGATAAAAGCTTTTACGACCACGCGCCATCGACACCAGGAGGGGGGAACACAAGAATGAGATCCATGAAATTGGGAACAAAAATAGGTCTGGGGTTCGGGGTGCTGATCTTACTGGCCCTCGCCCTGGGAAGCGTAGCCGCCTGGAACATCAACGCGGTGAAGGCCACCGCCACCGTATTGTCGGACGGCTACCTGCCCCAGGTCAAACTGACCAGCGACCTGGAGCGCGAGTTTCTCCGGGCCATGCTGGGCGTGACGGTATTCGTGAACACCCAGGACGATAAATACCTGATACTCGGGAAGAAGGCCCTTACGGAAGTCAAAACGGGCCTCAAGGATGGTGAAAAACTGGCGGCCGGGGCCCCCGATTCGGCACATTTTCGAGACGAGATGGAAAAGACCCGCGAAAAGATAGACCAGTTCGAACGGCAGTTGAACGAGGCCACCGTAAAAAGCTACGACCTGGTAAGAAGTTACGGGCAGCTCAAGGAGACCGGAAAATTCTTCATGGTCAACGCCGGCCGCTTCCTGGCCGACGAACTCGAAGAACTGAAAGCGGGAATCAACAACGGAAGCGATTCGGCCGCCATGGAGGAACGGCTGGCAAAAGTATCCATCCTGAACGAACTGTTAGAGCTGGGAAACCGGATATACCTTTCGGTATCCACCACGCAGGCCGAACGGGATCTCGAGGCCATCGACGGGGCGAAAAGGCTTTTCGAGACCATCGACGAAAAACTCGACGCCCTCAAGGCCCTGTCACACTCGGAAACCGACCGCGGCTCCACCGAAAGACTCAAAACAGCCTCCAGCCTCTACAGGGACGCCATGACCGACCTGGTCGGCGTGTGGTCGTCGGTCGAAGCGCTGAACCGGCAGCGCAGCATCACGGGCGGGGAAGTCATGCTGCTCACCCAGGGCGCTCACAACGCCGGCCTGGACAACATGCGCAAAGCTTCCGACCGGACGGTCAAAAAGGTTTCGCTCTCCACCCTGGTCATGATATCGGGAATCCTGCTGGCGATCATCATCGGGATCTCCATCGCTTTTTTTCTCACGCGCGCCATCACCAAACCCATCCGGCAAGTGGTGCGGGGCCTTTTGGAAGGTGCGGAAAAAGTGGCCTCGGCTTCCTCGCAGGTGGCATCTTCCAGCCAGTCGCTGGCCGAGGGAGCCTCCCAGCAGGCGACAGCCCTCGAAGTGAGCACGGCCAGCCTGGACCAGATCGGCTCCATGACCCGCCAGAATGCGGACAACGCCTTTCAGGCCAACCAGCTTACCGATGAGACATCCAACCTGATCCTCATCGCCTCCCAGTCCATGAACGGGCTCATCGCCTCCATGACGGAGATCACCAAGGCCAGTGAGGACACCCAGAAAATCATCAGGACCATCGACGAAGTGGCCTTTCAGACCAATCTTCTCGCCCTGAACGCCGCGGTCGAGGCTGCCCGGGCCGGCCATGCCGGAGCGGGGTTCGCGGTGGTGGCCGACGAGGTGAGAAACCTCGCCATGCGAACCGCCGAGGCGGCACAAAGCACCGCCGCCCTCATCGACCACACCACCCGGCAAGTCAGGGACGGCTACGATATGGTGGTCAAAACAAACGACGAGTTCGCCGAAGTCGCGCGTTCCGTAACCAACTGCCGGGGCCTGGTGGGAGAGATCACCGCGGCCTCCCAGGAACAGGCCCGGGGCATCGACCAGGTGGGCAAGGCCGTGGTGGAGATGGACAAAATAGTGCAGGACAATGCGGTGAGCGCCGAAGAATCCGCCAGCGCCTCGGAAGAAATGAACGCCCAGGCCGAACGAATGAAGTGGTTCGTGGCGGAACTGGTAGCCCTGGTTGGAGCGGACGAAAAACACAAAGAAAAACAAAAAACCGCGCCGGCCGCCCAGGCGAGGGCAAAGGAGGTCCCGGCTGCCGCGACTTTCCACCAGTCTCTTTCCCGACCGGCAGACCGCAGGGAAGGAACGAACGGCCGGCGGGGCGCCCTCATCGATACGGCCCCCCCCTTCCCTTCCGCAACCGCTCCCAGGAACGCCGCGCCGCCTCACTGAGAGGTGCCGCAAACCCAAAGACGGTGTGGGGGAAGGCCCCGCCCCCACACCGCAGGAAACCACCGCCTGCCGCATCCCCGAAACACAACCTGCCGCCAAAATCCCCTTCCGCCGGAATTTTCCCGCATCGCGCATTTCGGATCACGTTCCCTTTTGGATCGGCCGTTTTTATAATGGCACAATGGAATGGTATCCGGTAAATCCGGATGGCGGACAGCGTCGCCGGGGCACGGCCGACAGCACGGAAGGTTTGGATGGGAATAGCAGCCGATATCGTCATCATCATCGTAGCAGCACTCGCCGGGGGTTTCGTGGCGATGAAGCTGCGCCAGCCCCTGATCCTGGGCTACATCCTGGCGGGGGTCGTAGTGGGGCCTCACACCGGGGGCGTCACCGTTTCCGAAACTCACAATATCGAACTGCTGGCGGAAATCGGGGTCGCCCTCCTGCTCTTCGCGCTGGGGCTGGAGTTTTCTCTCAAGGAGTTGAAACCGGTCCGGACCGTCGCCCTGCTGGGCACTCCCCTGCAAATCGTGCTCACCACCGCCCTGGGCATCGCTATCGGGTACCTCCTGGGATGGGACTGGGTGGCATCCATCTGGCTGGGCGCCCTGATCTCTCTTTCCAGTACGATGGTCACGCTCAAGACCCTGATGAACCAGGGCCTGATGGGCACGCTGTCCAGCAAAGTGATGATCGGCATGCTGGTGGTGCAGGACCTGGCGGTCGTGCCGTTCATGATCGTCCTGCCGAAGCTGAACGATCCAGGTACCGGGCTCCCGCTGCTCGGAGTGGCGTCCGTCAAGGCGGCGATTTTCATCGTGGGAATCATCGTCCTGGGCACCCGCGTCCTCCCCCGTCTGATGGCCGCCATTGCAAAATGGAACTCGCGTGAACTGTTCCTCCTGTCGGTCACGGCGATCGGGCTGGGAGTGGGCTACGCGACCTATCTCTCCGGGCTTTCGTTCGCGTTCGGGGCGTTTGCCGCCGGCATGGTGCTGAGCGAATCCGAGTTCAGTCACCAGGCGCTGAGCGAGATCATCCCGCTTCGGGACATATTCGGCCTGCTGTTCTTCACTTCGGTCGGCATGCTGCTCGATCCCATGTTTCTGGTCGCCCACTGGGCCCAGGTGCTCCTGCTGGTGGCGCTGGTCACTGTGGGCAAGGGAACCATTTTCGCCCTGGTGACCAGGTTGTTCGGTTACGGAAACGTCGTCCCCCTCGCCGTGGGCCTGGGGCTTTCGCAGATCGGGGAATTTTCGTTCGTGCTCGCCGGGATCGGCCTGGCCGACGAATCCATTTCCAACGACGTTTACTCGCTGATCCTGTGCGCCGCCGTCGTCAGCATGGTGCTCACCCCCCTTCTTTCGCGCCTCACGACACCGCTGTACTCCCTGAAAAAGCGGCTGCTCAAACGCGCCCCCCTGGAGACCATCAACTATCCCAAATCGGGACTCCAAAATCACGTGGTCATCGCCGGCGGAGGGCGCATCGGCCGCCAGGTCGCCCAGGTATTCGAAAGCATGAATATCCCGTTCGTGATCGTCGAACTCAATTATTACGCCATCGAAAAGTGCCGGCGTGCCGGATTTGCCGTGATTTACGGGGACGCGAGCCAACAGACGGTGCTCCACGCGGCCGCTATCGACCTCGCGCGCCTGCTGGTGGTGACCACCCCCGCCGTGGTCCTCGCCCGCTCCATCGTTGAAAAGGCAAAGACGGCCAATCCCCGCCTGGAGATCGTAGCCAGGTCGGACGGCCTCGAACAGATGAAGGTTTTGCTGGAAAAGGGCGCCACCGAGGTGGTCCAGCCCGAACTGGAGGCCAGCCTGGAGATCGCTCGCCAGGCGCTGATGAGTCTCCACATCCCGGCGAGCCAGGTGTTGCACCACGTCGAAAACGCACGCCGGGAACTGTACGCTTCGCTCGGCAAGGGAGAAGACGCCTTCCAGCTCCGGCTGAAGAACGCAGGCAGCGTTCTGGCACTCAACTGGCTGCCGGTGAAGCCCGAAAGCGTGCTGGACGGGCACAGCATCGGAGAACTCGGCATTCGTTCCCGCACGGGGGTCTCGGTGGTCGGGGTCATGCGGGACACCGTTTTTCACCCCAATCCCGACCCCCGGTTTCGGTTCGCCTCGGGAGACTTTATCGTCGTGATCGGCAGCCACGAACAGTACGGCCGCTTCGAGAACTGGGCCGCCTCACGCGAAATCCCCGAAAACCGGGACGCTTCCAGTAGCAAAGAAGACCCGATTGCCGCAAAATAAGGCGATATCGGTTGACTGCCCCCCCTGCGGAGTTTAGCCTGAAATGGGAGGACGCCATGCGACGCGCTAAATTTTCTACCGTTTTTATTTACGCTGCCCTGGCCGTATTGCTGCCGGCCCTTGCCTGCCCCGCCGCATCCGAGGTCAAGCGCCTCCGGGGGCAGACGGTATATGTTCCCGCCTATTCGCACATCTATCACGGCGACAGGAAAGCCCCCTTCTACCTGACCGTAACGCTCAGCGTCCGCAACACCGACCCGACCCACCCGATCACCCTGCTTTCCGTCCAGTATTTCGATACGGACGGAAAGTTCGTCAGGAACTTCCAGCAGGGAGAACAGGTGTTGCGTCCCCTGGGGGCGGCCGAATACATCCTCCGAGAATCCGAAAAGGAAGGCGGGGCCGGGGCCAAATTCATCGTCAAATGGAAATCGGACGCGCCGGTAACCGAACCCGTCATTGAAGCCGTGATGATCGGCACCACCCTCCAGCAGGGGATATCGTTCACGTCCCGCGGCCGGGCGATCGAGGAACACTGACAAGGGGCGGGAACAACCGGTCTTCGTCCCCCTTCCGAAACGGCGAAGGGCGGGGTCACCCCCGCCCTTCGGTTGCGTCACGATTCAAAATTCGCCCGGGAAATCAGGCCGTAAATCAGTGCCCTCCGTGCGGGCAGCTCTGTCCCTCGTCCCCGTTGTCGTCGGATTTCTTGCCGTCTTCCGTATCCTTGCCGAACTTGCGCACGATTTCGGAGATCTCGCGCAGCCTGTCGTCGGCCAGGCGGAATACAGTCCCTTCGGGATAGGTGCCGTCTTCCTGCAGCGTGCCGGCTTCTTTTCCGGTCAGGACCTCGATGCCTTCCTCGACGGTGGTTACCGGCCAGATGTGGAACTTGCCCTCATTGACCGCCGCCACCACTTCCTGGTCGAGCATCAGGTTGCGGACATTCTTGGACGGGATCATCACGCCCTGCGTTCCGGTGAGCCCCTTGGCCTTGCATATATCGAAAAAGCCCTTGATCTTATGGTTCACGCCGCCGATGGGCTGCACTTCGCCCTTCTGGCTGACCGACCCGGTCACGGCGATCCCCTGCTTGATGGGCACGCCGCTCATGGCGCTAAGCAGCACGTAGAATTCGGTGCTGGAAGCCGAGTCGCCGTCGATCATCCCGTAGCTCTGCTCGAAGCACAACGACCCGGAAAAGGAGATCGGCTTGTTCTGAGCGAACCGGTCGCGGAACAGGCTGCTCAGGATCATGAGCCCCTTGGTGTGGGTCGGCCCGCTCATCTTCGATTCGCGGTCGATGGAGACGGTGCCCTCGCGGCCCACGGAAACGCTGGCCGTGATGCGGTTGGGCCTGCCGAACATGTGGTCCCCGGTCATCAGCACCGCCAGGCCGTTTACCTGCCCCACCTTCTCGCCCCCGGTCTCTACCCACATCACGTCTTTTTCGATCATTTCCTTGACCCGCTCCTCGATGAGGCTGGAGCGATAGAGCCGTTTTTTGATCGCTTCATCGATGTGTTTTCTAAGGACCACCTCGGAGTTGTCCAGGCCGGCGAAGTAGTTGCCCTCGCGCAGCAGGTCGGTGATGGTGCCCAGCTCGAGGGTGAGCTTGTCCCGGTCCTCCGTCAGTTCGATGCTGTATTCCAGCACCCGCGCCACCCCCGTACTGTCCAGGTGCCTGATCTTGTGCTCCTTGCAGTACCGGCCGATCATCCTGGAACACTCGATCACCTTTTCGTCCTTGCGGTCCATCTGGTCGCTCATGTGCGCCTTCACCTTAAAGAGCTTCTGGAACCGGTCGTCGAGGCTGTAGAGCAGTTGGTAGATGTACGGGTCGCCGGTGAGCACGATCTTGAGGTCGAGCGGCAGGGGCTCCGGCCGGATGGTGCGGGTGCTGAAGATCCCGTACAGCTCGCCGAGGTCTTCGATCCTTATTTCCTTGTCGCGCAACGCTCTTTTGAGGGCCTCGTAAGAGACGAACCATTTCAGAAGATCCAGCGCCTTCATGACCAGGTAGCCGCCGTTGGCCTTGTGCAGGGAGCCCGGCTTGATCATGGTGTGGTCGGTGAACAGGGCGCCGAACCAGGCCTGCCTTTCGATGGAACCGAACAGGTTCGGATAGGCGGGGTTGGATTCGATGATCACCGGAGCGCCCTGGGTTTCCGAGTTGTCGATCAGGACGTTCACGTCGTATTTGCGGAAGTTGGCCTCCCTGGGCGGCATGGCAAACGGGGTACCCGGCTGGCCGGGCTGCTGCGCCTGGGCGGCTTCCGGTTTTTTCTTGAAATCGTCGATGTTTTCTAAAATATCTTCCTGGGCTTCCTTGAAGTATTCAAGCACCTGCGAGTCGTCTTTGTATTTTTCCTCGTAGGAATCCATCAACTGGCCGACCACGAATAGCGCGATTTCGTTGTCCAGCTTGGTGTGTTTTTCCTTAAATTCGTTTTCGGCCTCCCGGATGCTTTTGATGGCGTCTTTCATTCTTTCGTGGAGTTCATCGCTTTTCGTTCGCAGGGCCTGCCTTTCTTCTTCGCTGAGGTGGCGCAGGTCATCCTGCGTCATCGGCTCGCCTTCCTTGTTGGCCGGAATGATGACCATCCCCACCTGCGAGAACTGCAGGATGAATCCC
>LUZZ01000101.1:0-6094 GCA_001603845.1 Syntrophobacterales bacterium Delta_01
AAGCGGGGCCCATGAAACGGCTGGCCCTGCTGGGGGTTGGCCTGGCGCTGCTGGGCTGGCCGCTTTCGCGCATGCCGGGCATTTCCGGCGTGCCCTTTCCGGGATACCTGGCTACGTTTTTTCTCTTCCTGGGATTTGCGCTCATTTCGCCGCTGTGCCTCCGGGCGGCCGGGACGGTCGTCCCGCCCCTTGCACGAAAACTGGCCGGGCAAACCGCCTACCTGGGGACCCGGTACGTGAGGGACGCCGGCACCCGCGTGGCCATTTCGGCCGGAGCGCTCATCACCGCCATCGCGCTTTTCAGCGCCCTGGCCATCATGGTCCACAGCTTCCGGGAAACCGTCTACGCCTGGGTCAACCAGAGCATCAACGGCGATCTCTACGTGAGGCCCAAAATGTCGGACCTCAACCGGTACCGCGACCGGCTCCCGGCGAGCGTCGTGGCGGAGCTGAAGAGCCTTGCCGGCGAAGTGGACCTGGTGCCCTACCGGCGGATATTCCTGGACCGCGCCGGGGTGCCGTACGTGCTGGAACCCATCGCCGTGCGGGAATTTCTCGACCATTCCGGGTTCATGTTCCTGGAAGGCGGCGTGCGGGAGGCCGCGCCGGCCCTCCTGGCCGGGCAGGGAGTGCTGGTTTCCGAGGTCTTTTCCAACCAGACGGGCCTCGGCCGGGGCGACCGGTTCCGGACGTGGGTCGAGGGGGCGCAAATCGACCTCCCGATCCTGGGGATCATCCGGGATTACCGCACTCAGGGCGGGGTGGTCTACCTCTCGCTGGCCCGATTTCAAAGCGCGACCGGGGACCCGGGCTGGAACGGGGCGAGCATGTTCCTGAAAGACCGCGGCCCGGGATTCGAGACCAGGGTCGCCGCACTGCGGGACCGGCTGCTCCTGGACGCCTCGAAAAGCGGCTACAGCCTGGAATCGACCGTCGGGACGGAGCTTCGCCGCAATATCCTGCGCATCTTCGATGAAACCTTCGCCATCACCACCGTGCTGCTGGTCATCTCGCTCCTGATCGCCGCCCTGGGGATCGCCACCACGTTGAGCATCCTGGTGCTGGAACGTTCCGTCCAGTTCCAGACGATGCTGGCAACCGGGGCGGCCCCCGTGCAGGTGAGGGCCGTGATCTCCTGGGAGGCGGCGGTGATGGTGCTGGTGGGAGAAGCGCTGGGGCTGGCGTGCGGCTTCGTGCTGTCGGCGCTTCTCATCTTCGTGATAAACCGGCAGTCTTTCGGGTGGACGTTCATCTATTCGGTGGACTGGAAGGCCCTGGCGGCATCGCTTCCCCTGGTGTGCGCCACGGCGCTGCTCGCGGCGCTTCCGGCCGCGCAACTGGTCTTCCGCCGCCCGCCCGCCGAAGCCCTGCGGGAAAAGTAGGGAGTGGAGGGCGGAAGATGAAGATATTCACCACGGAGAGCACGGAGGACGCGGAGATTTGATTGATTTCGGTTTATGCCGGTGCCGCCGGCCTTCTTCTTCCACAGAATAAGCAATGCAGCCCCTTCAGGGCAGGAATCTCATGTAACCTGTCCTTCCGGGGTGGCGCTTGCGCTGACCCTGGGCTGGTCTATTGAGCCCCTTGGGGGCGAAGACCGCCGACACAGGATAAGCAATGCAGCACCTAATTCATTGCCCCGAAAGGGCTGTATAGAATAGCCCAGGGTAAGCGTGAGCGTCACCCTGGGAACGATCGGCCGTACAATTGAAGAAACCCTGAAGGGGTTACATAAGGGGGTTCATTTATCCATATATGCAGCCCCTTCAGGGCAGGAATCTCATGTAACCTGTCCCCTCCCAGGGTGGCGCTTGCGCTGACCCCGGGCTGGTCTATTGAGCCCCTTGGGGGCGAAGACCGCCGACACAGGATAAGCAATGCAGCACCTAATTGATTGCCCCGAAGGGGCTGCATAGAATAGCCCAGGGTAAGCGTGAGCGTCACCCTGGGAATGATCGGCCGTACAATTGAAGAAACCCTGAAGGGGTTACATAGCGGGGTTCATTGATCCATTATGCAGCCCCTTCAGGGCAGGAATCTCATCTACGACCTGTCCTCCCGTGGTGGCGCTGGTGCTGACCCTGGGCTTGGTCTATTGAGCCCCTTGGGGGCGAAGACCGCCGACACAGCACAAGCAATGCAGCACCTAATTCATTGCCCCGAAGGGGCTGCATAGGAATAGCCCAGGGTAAGCGTGAGCGTCACCCTGGGAAAACGATCGGCCATACAATTGAAGAAACCCTGAAGGGGTTATATAGCGGGGTTCATTGATCCGTTATGCAGCCCCTTCAGGGCAGGAATCTCATGTAACCTGCCCCCTCCCAGGGTGGCGCTTGCGCTGACCCTGGGCTGGTCTATTGAGCCCCTTTGGGGCGAAGACCGCCGACACAGAATAAGCAATGCAGCACCTAATTGATTGCCCCGAAGGGGCTGTATAGAATAGCCCAGGGTAAGCGTGAGCGTCACCCTGGGAAAACGATCGGCCATACAATTGAAGAAACCCTGAAGGGGTTGCATAAGGGGGTTCATTGATCCGTTATGCAGCCCCTTCAGGGCAGGAATCTCATGTAACCTGCCCCCCTCCCAGGGTGGCGCTTGCGCTGACCCTGGGCTGGTCTATTGAGCCCCTTCGGGGCATTGATCTCATCTACAACCCGGTCCTCCCGTGGTGGCGCTGGTGCTGACCCTGGGCTTGGTCTATTGAGCCCCTTCGGGGCGAAGACCGCCGACAGGAATTTTCTCTTTCTTGCATCACGGTCTATGGGAATCGGCCTTTGTTCCATGCGCATTCCGGCAACAGCCCCTACCATGCGCACCATTGAGATAAAACGCGGGGTGGGCACCATTACGCTGGTACCCACCCCGCATTTATCGACACGTTATTTTACCGGGTCCGGACCCGTTTTATTTTCTTCCCGTCCCACGGCGGGCCGGCGTTTACAGGCTGTCGATCATCGCGAAGAGTTGAGAATCGTCGAACCCGTTGAGCCGGATGGCGCCCGAGCGGCACGAGGCGGCGCACAGGCCGCATCCCTTGCACAGCGCCGGGTTGATTTCGGCTTTGCCCTTTTCGTTGAAGCCGGGCGCCGAATACGGGCAGATGCTCACGCAAGTCCCGCACGCGCTGCACAACGCCTGGTTGGTCTGCGCGATGGTGCCCGCCACCGAAACCTTGTCGGTCGAAAGCAGGCAGGTGGCGCGCGAAGCGGCCGCCAGGGCCTGGGCGATGCTCTCGTCCAAGGATTTCGGGCAGTGCGCCATGCCGCACACGAAAACCCCTTCCGTGGCGAAGTCCACCGGCCGCAGCTTGGGGTGGGCTTCCACGAAGAAGCCGTCCTCGTTGATGGGCACCTTGAAAAACTGGCCCAGGGTTTCGCTTTCCGGGGGTACGATGGCGGTGGCCAGCACCACCATGTCGGCCGCGATGGACACCGGCCGGTTGAGGATGGGATCAATGGCGGTCACTTCCAGCCCGGACCCGTCGGCGGCGGTCTTGACCTTGGGCTTGTCGTCCACCTCGTAGCGCAGGAAAATGACACCCTCCCTGCGCGCCTCGGTGTACAGGTCTTCCCGTTCGCCGTACGTCCTGATATCCCGGTACAGCACGTAGACCGGCATGCCGGGGTCGGTCTTCCGGAGATGGATGGCGCTTTCCATGGTGTGGGTGCAGCACACGCGGCTGCAATAGGGGCGGTCCGATTCCCGCGACCCGACGCACTGGATGAACACGGCCGCGCCGCCCTGGGAGGGCGGAAGGTCGTCGGCCATCATCCGGGCGTCGAATTCCAGGTGGGTGAGAACACGCGGGTTCTGCCCGTACAGGTACTCGGCCGGCTTGTATTCGTTGCCGCCGGTGGCCAGGATCGCCACGCCGTGGCGGATCTCCACCCGTGTGTCGTCCTCCAGCTTGAGTTCGGAGGCGAAGTTGCCCACAAACCCCTGCACCCGCGATACTTCCGCGGACTTATACACGGTGATGGACGGATGTCCCTCGACGCTCGCGACGAGATCGCCCAGGAAGTCCTGAATATTTTCGCCCCTCCACGTGCTCTGGAGCTGCCTGGCGTTTCCGCCGAGCCGGCTGGTCCTTTCCACCAGGTGCACCTCGAAACCCTGGTCCGCCAAAGCCTTCGCCGCGACCATTCCGGCGACGCCCCCGCCGATGACCAGCGTTACCGGGACGATGTCCAGTTGGGCCTCGCGCAGAGGTTCGAGCAGGGCGGCCTTCGCAGCGGCCATGCGCAGCAGGTCTTTGGCCTTGTCCGTGGCGGCCTCCGGGTAATGGCTGTGGACCCAGGAATCCTGGTTGCGGATGTTGGCCATCTCGAACAGGTACTTGTTCAGGCCCGCATCGCTCATCGTTTCCTGGAACAGCGGTTCGTGAGTCCTGGGGGTGCACGCAGCCACGATGACCCGGTTGAGTCCCTTTTCCCGGATCACCTGGGCCATTTTGACCTGGGTGTCCTGCGAGCACGTGTACAGGTTATCTTCCACGTACGTCACGTAGGGAAGCGTCTGAGCGTATTCGCGCAGCTTGGGGATGTTCACCACGCCGCCGATATTGATGCCGCACTGGCAAAGGAATATCCCGATGCGAGGCCGTTCGCCGATCACGTTGGTCTCCACCGGCACCTGTTTTTCCCTGGTTTCCGTGCGACGCATCTCGTGGAGAAGGACGCCGGTCGCCGCGGCGGCGGCCGATGCTTCCGTGACCGACTGCGGGATGTCCTTCGGCCCCTGGAGGGCGCCGCACACGTAGACGCCGGGCCGGGTGGTGGCGATCGGGTTGAAGCTGTCGGTCTTGACGAAGCGGTGGACGCCCAGTTCGATGCCCAGCCGGTCCGCAAGTTCCGCGGTTTCCCTCGGCGCCCGGAAACCCACGGACAGGACCACCAGGTCGAATATCTCGCTCGTCGGGCGGCCGTTCCCGTCCACGTACTCCAGTTCCACGCTCCCGTCTTTTCCGGGCAGGATGGAATGGACCCGCGACCGGATGAACCGCACGCCGTGTTCACGCGCCCGTTCGTAGTAGCGCTCGAAATCCTTGCCGTGGGAGCGGATGTCCATGTAAAAAACCGCCGTATCCAGGTCGCCGTGGGCGTGCTCCTTGGCGATCACGGCTTCCTTGATGGCGTACATGCAGCACACCGACGAACAGTAGGGCGCGTCGGCCATGTTCATGTCCCTGGACCCCACGCACTGGAGCCAGGCGATTTTGCGCGGTTCCTCGCGGTCGTAGGGGCGCATGAGGCGGCCCCGGAACGGCCCGGACGCGCTCAGGATGCGCTCGAATTCGAGGCTCGTGACCACGTTGGGCAGGTCCGAATAATGATAGGTGTCCATCTTCGACGGATCGAACACGTCGTTGCCGGTGGCCAGTACGATCGCCCCCACCTCCAGCTTGGTCCGGCGGGGTTCGTCCGCGTAGAAAATGGCCTTGGCAAGGCATACGGTCTCGCACAACCCGCAGCCGATGCACACGTTCCTATCGATACTGTAAATCTGCGGAACGGCCTGGGCGTACCGGATGCACGGCACCGCCCGCGAATCCAGGCCGCAGTTGAATTCATTTTCGGCCGTCATGGGACAGGCCTGGGCGCACTGCCCGCAACCCGTACACTTGTCCGGGTCGATATAGCGGGGCTGGTTGATGAGCGTCGCCGTGAAGTGCCCGGCTTCGCCTTCCAGTGATTCCACCTCGGTGTTCGTGATGATATTGATGTTCAGATGTCGGCCGACCTCGACCAACTTGGGTGATATAATTCACATCGCGCAGTCGTTGGTGGGGAACGTCTTATCCAACTGCGCCATCAGGCCGCCGATGGACGGCGACTTATCGACCAGGTGGACGAAATAGCCCGAGTCCGCCAGGTCCAGCGACGTCTGCATGCCGGCGATGCCCGCTCCGACCACCATCACCACGCCGATTTTATCTTTCTTGCCAACCGCCAACTCACTCATGACAAAAACCTCTTCAATTAGGAATTAATTACCGAACTGGGATATCATCGACCAACTGCGAACTCTGAGTTGGCTCCGCTTTTCGGTTCTTCCCCCGGTTGCCGATCACGTTCGGCACGAGCCGCACAGGCGG
>LUZZ01000101.1:6142-8547 GCA_001603845.1 Syntrophobacterales bacterium Delta_01
GAGTCCTGGTATCCGTGGAGGTCGGCTTTGCCCGTTTTTTCCAGATCTCCCAGGCGCACCGAGACCGTGTAAATGGGCAGTCCCGTCGCCGCGGCGATTTCGCGGACCGACAGGGGGCCGTCCTTCAAAGCCTCCAGGATCAGGGACTTCTGGTATTCGACCTGGACGACGTCTCCGAGAATCTGTTTGTACTTTTCTTCGTCGATCTTTTCGTGGAAAACGTTCTCGCGCTGAGTCAACTGCCGGTCCATGCCGAGGAGCCACCGAATCCGGGGAGTGGCGAGTACGTTTTTGACCACGGAGAGCGCCGACTCGTGCTTGGTATGGTCGAACGGTCCCCGCTCGGTGATAATCTCGGTCAGCGACCTCACGTACTCGGCGAACAACTGCCCCTCGGCCGCGCTCACCCAGTTGAGCGCCACCCGCTCGGAGCCGATCCCGGACAGGTCCAGCAACTGCTTGATGATCTCGATTCTTTTCAGGGTGTAAAAGTTGCCTTCCAGGTAGTGGCAGTCGCCGATGTGGCAGCCGAAAACGAGCACGGCGTCGAACCCGCTTTCCAGGCCCTCGATCACGTGCAGGGGATCGACCCTGCCCGAACACATGGTCCGGAGCACCCGGATGGTGGGAGGGTACTGAAACCGGGATACGCCGGCAAGGTCGGCGCCCGCGTACGAACACCAGTTACAAAGAAAGGCGAGCATCTTAGGTTCAAAAGTCGCAGGCATCTCTTACCCCTTCTCTATGGGCCGGCACACCTGCCGATGTGCCGGCACGATATTTTCTTCGACATGTTCCCATGTCATGTTTCAGGCCAAAGGTCTTTCGGCTGCACCGCCGCCTAGGCTTCGCAGCCGCCGGCGTGGATGGCGGCGATCAACTGCACGTCGCGGAAGTGCACGATGTCGATGGCCTGCTGGGGACACGACGCGGCGCACACCCCGCAGCCCTTGCACGAGGCGGGGATGGTCTGGGCGCGGTACCCCTTGCCGGGGACTTCGTAGCGCCGGATCGCCCCGAAGGCACAGGATTTTTCACACAACCCGCAGCCGACGCACAGGTCCTCGTTCACCGAGGAAACATACGGCTCGATCTCGATAAACGGGCGGGCCAGGAAGCTCGCCGCCTTGGCCGCCGCCGCACTGGCCTGGGCGATGGACTCGTCGATCGGCTTGGGATAATGGGCCAGGCCGCACACGAAGATACCGTCCGAGGCGAACTCCACGGGGCGCAGCTTCATGTGCGCTTCCAGGAAGAAACCGTCCTGGTTCACGGGCACGTTGAAAAGCTTCGCCAGCTCTTCCTGCCCCTTGGGCACGATGGCCGTCGCCAGGTTGAGGTAATCGACCCGCAACTGCACCTTCCGCTCCAGGATGTGGTCCCTCACCGTGATGTGGAGCTTGTCGCCGCCGTTTTCCACGACGGGTTTTTCCTCCAGCGGGAACCGGATGAACTTGACCCCCAGCCCGCGGGCCTGGGTGTAGAGTTCCTCCCGGAGGCCGTAGGTGCGAAGGTCCCGATACATGATGTACACTTCCAGTTCGGGCTTGCGGATCTTAAGCGCGATGGCATGCCGCACCGATTCGGTGCAGCAGATTTTCGAACAGTAGGGGCGTTCCGGCTCGCGCGATCCGACGCACTGGATGAAAGCCACGGCCTCCGCCTTGTCGAGGCGTTCCGGCTCTTTTTCGAACAGCTCCTCCAACTCGTGCCAGATGGTTACGCGAGGATCCTGCCCGTAGAGGTATTCTCTCGGCTTGTACGCCTCGCCGCCCGAGGCCATAATCACCACGCCGTGCTGCAGGTCGCGCACGGCCCCGGCCGATTCCACCGTCGTGGTAAACTGGCCGACGTAGCCCTGCACGCCCTGGATTTTCGATTCCATCAGCACTTCGATTCCGGAATGGTTCAACACGCGGTTCCGCAGCGTGCGGACGTATTCCTGCACGTCGTCACCCTTCCAGGTATGCTTCAGCTTGAGCGTGTTTCCGCCCAGCTCCTTCTTTGCTTCCAGCAGGTAGGTGTGGAAACCCTGGTCGGCGAGATTTACGGCGGCGTTCATGCCCGCCACCCCGCCGCCGATCACCAGCGCGGACTGGTTGAGTTCCACCCGCATGCGCTCCAGAGGCTCCAGCAGCGCCACCTTGGCTACGGCCATGCGGACCAGGTCCTTGGCCTTCTGCGTCGCCAGTTCGGGCTCGGACTGGTGCACCCAGGAATCCTGGTCGCGGATATTCGCCATCTCGAACAGGTAGCGGTTGAGGCCCGCATCCCGGATGGTTTCCTGGAACAAGGGCTCGTGGGTCCTGGGCGTGCAGGCCGCCACCACCACCCGGTTCAGCCGGTGTTCCTTCACGGCGTCCCGGATGAGCTTCTGGGTGTCCTCACTGCACGTAAACAGGTTG
>LUZZ01000102.1 GCA_001603845.1 Syntrophobacterales bacterium Delta_01
CCGCCTGTACGAAGGCGCCAAGAGAGCCACCGTGGAGTTTCCGTTCCGGAGCAGCTCCACGCACCCCATCACCCGCGAAAATCCGCAGACCTCGGTGGGGCCCGGATTGCCGGTGATTTACTACGATTTCGCCGAGGACTCCGACTGCCTGGACATCCTCATGGCCCCCAAGGGTTCGGGCTCGGAGAACATGAGCAAGATGCAGATGTTCTACCCGGCCCACGGGATCAAGGCGGTCAAAAAGTTCATCCTCGACACGGTGGTGGAATCGGGCGCCAATCCCTGCCCTCCGGGCGTCATCGGGGTGGGGATCGGCGGGACGGCCGACCTGGTCATGAAGCTGGCAAAGGACGCCATCCTGCGCCCCGTAGGGCAGCGCAACCCCGATCCGTACCTTGCGGAGATGGAAGCGGACCTGGAAGACGCGATCAACGCCACCGGCCGCGGCCCCATGGGACTGGGAGGGGATGTCTCGACCCTTGCCGTGCACATCGAATCGGCCTACACGCACATTACCCAGAACCCAGTAGCGGTCAACACTCAGTGCTGGCCGGCCAGGCGCTCCCGGGCCGTCATCCGGCCCGACGGCAGTGTGGAATACGGCTACTAACCATAAGGAGAGTGTTACCATGGCGGAATATCATCTTCGGTCGCCTTTTTCGGAAGAAGACATCAGGACGCTCCGGGTCGGGGACATCGTGTATTTCGACGGGCTGCTGTTCGGAATCCGTGACCTGACACAGATTTACATGTTCGACCAGCACCACGAACCCCCCGTGAGCCTGGCCGGGGCCCCCTGCATCCACACGGCGCCCAGCCTTCGCAAGGAGGAGGACGGCCGGTGGGAGAAAATCTGCGTGGGGACCACTACCAGCACCCGCATGGACCGGTTCGCGCCTGAACTGATCGGCAAGTACGGCGTGCGGGCCATCATCGGCAAGGGCGGCCTGTACCAGGAAAGCCTGGAGGCCATGCGAAAATTCGGGGCCGTGTATATGGCCATCGTGGGGGGCGCGGCGGCCCTCGAAACGAAGCAGATAGAAGAAGTCGAGGCGGTATACTGGGAACACCTCCATCCCGAGGCGCTCTACCAGTTCCGGGTCAAAAATTTCGGGCCGCTGACCGTGGCCATGGACAGCCACGGCCGGAACCTGTATGAAGAGGTCCGGGCGGAAGCCCTGAGACGGTTGCCGGAGATATACGCAACACTCGGCGTTTGATGGTATGATGGAAGCTGGGGCGGCCCCGGTCCGGCGGGACCGTCCTGAGGATACCGGGTTGCGTTAAAAGGGGATCGAAACAATGCCCGGAAAGCGTGGCGGCGCGTTGCCGTGCGGTTTCGGCCCGGACGAACAAAAACCCGGGCAAATTGCCGGGCATGCCTGGAAAGCGCGTTTGAATGGAGTTCTACCAGTTGGCGATACTGGGCGCGGTCACGGCCGTTTCGGCGGTGATCGCAAACGGCGCGGCCATCGGCGCCGGTATCTTTCTCCTCCCCGTGCTGGCGCTGGTTTTTCCGCCCAAGGTAGCCCTCGCGCTCGGCGCCCCGATCCAGTTGATCTCGAACCTGGTGGGCATAAAAATTTACTGGCGCCAATGGGACGACTGGCACGACATGGTGCAGCTCCTGGCCGCCGCGGGCGTGGGCATCGGGCTGGGGGCCGGCTTCATCAACATCATCCCCGTCCATGTTTTCAAGATGGGCATCGCCGCCTACGCCATCTGTTTTTCGCTCTATCAACTGCTGAAAAATCTTCCCCTGCCGGCCCGGGTGCGCACGTCGCTTTCCGCTCCCGGGAAAAACGGCCGGTACGGCGGCAGGGTCGCCTGCATCGTGATCGGCATCCTGGGGGGAATCACCACGGTGCTCGCCCATGCGGGCGGCATCGTCTGGTCCATCTACTACGTGACCAAGGGGCTGGACAAGCGCCGCTTCGTGGGCACCCTCGTGTTGCTGTTCGCGCTCACCAACCTGTTCAAAATCGTGGCCTACATGCAGATCGGCATCCTGGACACGGGACCCGCCCTGACAGTTCTGGGGCTGTTTCCGATCATTGTTCTGAGCGGCCTGATGGGCAATTTCCTGAATCAACGAGTCCGCCCGCAGTTGTTCAGGAAAGTGGTCCTGCTGATCATCCTCGCCGCCGGAATCGGCCTGGCCGTCTCGTAGGAAAGGCCTATTCGACGAACGCGATGCCGTATTTTTGCAGGCGATACCGCAGTGCCCCGCGTTTCAGGCCCAGCCTGCCCGCCGTCCTGGAAACGTTTCCGTTGCAAACCAGAAGGGCTTTTTCGATGATCGCCCTGTTGATCGACTCCAGGTCGGTCGCCTCATCCAAAAAATCTATAACGAGGCTTTTCTCGCCGAGATGATTTCTGTTCTCAAGGCCCAGCGCCTTCACATCCATCTCTTCTCCCGGGCAAAGAAGGACCGCTCGCTCGACCAGGTTTTTCAACTCGCGCACGTTCCCCTGCCATTGATGGGCGAGCAGGGCGCTCCTGGCCTCGGCGGAAATGGATTTCACTCTCTTGTTGAACTTGGCGCTGAATCGTTCCATAAAATGGAGGGCCAGCGGGACAATGTCATCCTTTCGTTCGCTCAGGGGAGGCACCTTGATCTTGACCACGTTGATCCGGTAATAGAGGTCCATCCGGAAACGGCCCGCCTGCACTTCATTTTCGAGCGACCGGTTCGTCGCCGAAACGATCCTGATATCGGCCGTCCGCTCCCTGAGCCCGCCGACCCTGTAATATTTCCGGGTCTCCAGGACCCTGAGAAGCTTCGTCTGCTCGTTCAGGCTCAGTTCGCCGATTTCATCCAGGAAGAGTGTACCGCCTTCGGCCAGCTCGATCATCCCGGGCTTGCCGCTGGACAGCGCTCCGGTAACCGCGCCCCGCTCGCAGCCGAACAGTTCGGCATCCAGGAGCCCCTTGGATATGGCGCCGCAGTTCACGCCGATGAACTGGCCGCCCGCCCGCGGGCTGCTGGAGTGAATGAGGCGGGCGACGACTTCCTTGCCGACCCCCGTATCGCCTTCGACTAAAACGGCGCTGTCGCCCTGCCTGCCCATGGACACGGCCAATTCCAGCGCCTTGCGCATCTGGGGGCTTTTTACGATCACTTCATCGACGTTATGCAGTTTTTCACTTCGGGCACGCAGACGCAGGACTTCGTTTTTGAGTTTGAGTACCTTCTTCGCTTTCATCAGGACCAGGGAGATGTCCTCGTCCGGGTACGGCTTGCTCAAATAATCGAAAGCCCCTTCCCTGATGGCTTCCGCTACCGTCTTGTAGGTCCCGTGGGCGCTCAAGAAAATGACCAGCGCGTCCTGGTTCTCCCTCTTGATCTCTCTCAGGACCTCCAGCCCGTCGGTATCCGGCAATTGATAATCCAGGAAGATAATTTCAGGCCGTTCCGTGAAGACCTTTTCCAGACCCTCCTGCCCGGTTTCGGCCTGCAGTGCCTCGAAACCCTGCCGTTCGACCAGGCGCGACAGGGAACTCCTGATAAACAACTCGTCATCGATAATGAGAACTCTGTATGTCCTTGACATCACCTACCACCGTTTTTCATTCAGCCGCCGTCCTTCCGCAAAACCACCGGTGGCGCCGTACCGGTTAAAGCACACACCTCCGTTTCTGTCGGCTTCGGAATGAATTGTCGTCTATGAACATCGCCTTCCCGCCCTGTGCCCGTCTTCTCAAGAAGAATGAGTCACACCCGAAAATAAAGTCTAGGCCCCCCGCCCGGATAATACAAATAAAATTGCCGGGCGGCGGAGAACGCCCGCCGGCGACGCCGGGCATTCCAAAACCGGAGAAAACCCTTACTTATTAGCCGGCTATCCCGAGCGTAGCCACGAAATCGGGGATTTTATCGTGGAAATGCAGCAAATTACGAGGCAATCGTCAAGGCCGGGTTAAAATCCGTTGCTGACGCAGGACTTTGGATTATATTGCGGTTATGACAACCGAATCCAAATCGCTCGATTTCATTTCGAAACTCGGGGAAGCATCGCCGCCGCCCATCCGGCTGAGCCGGCTTTTCCAGAGCCGGGAGCAGGATTTTTTTTCTTTCGGGACCCCCGAAGACAAACCGGCCGTTTTGGCGGAAGTGTTCGAAGCGCTTGGCCGTTCCATGGTGAACATTCGGTTCATCAACCATTTCACGGCTGAAAACGGCCGTTTCAACGTGCAATTCTGCATCGATTCCGCATTCCGGGAGATCGCGGCCAATCTTTTTTCGTCACCTGAAATTGCAAAACGGATTCATGGCTTTCAGCACGTTGCGGATGCCGTCATCCTTTCTCTTTACCCGTTTCAGGGGCGGCCCCAGGTGGCCGAAAGGGCCCTGAGCGAACTGGAAAGGCTGGGGGCCAGGATCCTGGGGGTAAATTGCGGCGCTTCGGTGCTTTCCTGTGTTATAGAAAGTCCGGAACCGGATTCAGTGGTAGAGGGATTCAAACAGGCTTTCATCATAGGATGAATCGGCCGTTCGGCTGCCGATTCACATTTCCCCGGCGGGGGTCCATGGAGCCTTTCGAAATCTTCCCCCTAAAGATTACAAGGCCGCTTGCCCTGATTGCTTTCGTCGGCCTTCCCCGATGGGGGTCCGCGACCCGCCTGTTATTCAATTACCTGTACCGGAACGCGATCAGCGCGGCTTTTCTGACCGCGGGCTCGGCCGGTGAAACCGGCCGAAGCCTGGTCCTCGGGATAGATCTCGAACAGATGGAAAAGTGCCGGGGCGAACTGGAGGTCCTGAAATCCGCTCTCGGAGCGGAAAAGGTGCTGGTGGAAGAACCGGTCGCGGTGATCCGGATCCTGGGACCGCATTTCGACATCCGGCCGGGAATCGCCGGCCTGCTCTTTGCCGGGCTGATGCAGGGCGGGGTGCGCCTGCTTGCGAATTCCACGACGATCACCTCTTCGCTGCTGGTCGTGCCGGAAGAGCAGGTCGAAAAGACGCTGCGCGTTCTGCGGTCGATTTTCCGCCTGCCGGAAAGCAAATCGAGGCGAAACTGAAGCTACTCCGGGCCGCAGGGCAGCAGGAGAGTGAAGATCGCACCGCCGTTTTGTCCGGAGCGCACCCGGATGGTCCCGTGGTGTTCGCGTGCGATCCGCCTGATGATGGCCAGTCCCAGGCCGCTGCCGCCTTTCGTGGTGAAAAACGGCTCGAAGATTTTTTCCTGAAGTTCAGGGGCGATCCCCCTGCCGGTGTCCTCCACTTCGAGGCTTACCCGGCGGCCGTCCGCCGCGCGCGTGCGAACGCAAACCCTCCCCCCGGCCTTCTCCGGAACGGCTTCCACGGCATTGCAGATGAGTTGATGGATGCTGGACCGAATCTTTTCCCGGTCCGCGATGAGCCTGGGCAATTCGGGTGCAAGCTCCGTTTCGAGCACAACGCCTTTTTCGCGGGCGAGCAGGAGCAGGGAGTCGCAGACCTCTTCCGCGAGTTCGCTGATCGAGACGGATTCCCGCTGTCCCGATTCGGTCCTGGCATAGCCCAGCAGGTTGAGAATCAGCCGGGACATGCGCCCGATGCTTCGGGTTATCAGGCCCCACCCTTTTTGAAACCGCTCCGAACCCGACCGGGCCAGCTCCTTTTCCACCAGGAAGGAGCCGATTTTGAGGCAGTTGAGGATGTCCTTCATGACGTAGGCCATTTCCGTGACCCCGCGGTCCACGGCAAGCAGCCGCTCGCTTTGGCGCCGAATCTCGGTGAGGTCCTTGAAATATCCCACCGTGGCCACTTCCTGGTCGCCTTCGTAAATCAGGGCGGCGGAAAGCAAAATGGGGGAAAGCTGCCCGTCACGGGTGCGCGCCCGGGTTTCATAATTGATGAGCCGGCCCGGGCCTCCGTACTCGGGTCCGTAAATCTTTTTCTTTATCTGCCGGGCCTCGCCCTCCAGGTAAAGCTGCGTCACGTGAACCCGGGAAACCGCCTCCTCCGGGCTGTACCCGTATATGCGGGATGCACCCTCATTGAACAGGATGAGCTTGCCGCTGCGGTCGTTTGCGATGATCCCGTCAATGGAGGTTTGGATAAGCTCGTGTTCGAAATCATATCGTTTTCGAATTTCCTGGACGGACTCCTCCAGTTTGTTTCGAAGCCAGATCTTCTCCGCAGCGCGTTGCAGGGTGACCGCCAGGGCCGTATCCACGAGGGATGCCGGGAAAAAATCCGAAGCCCCCATTTCCAGGGCGCGAACCACCAGGTCGGGCCTGCAGTAGTCGCCGGCCGCAATCACCTGCAACTCGGGGTCGATTTCCTTGAGGTGCCGCAAGACTTCGAAACCGTCGGGGCCGGGGGCGTCCAGGTTTAAAACGGCAATTTGCGGACGCAGGGTTTCGGCAATCTCCACGGCATCGAACCCGCTCTCGGCCGCGTGCACCTCCAGGGCGGGCAGTCCCGGCACGGGGGCTGACAATCGGCTCACCGCCTCATCAAAAGAGATCACCATGACTTTGAGCATCGAAGCACCTCTCCCTTTCCGGAACGGCCTTCACCGGGCGCGCGCGAGCCGATACGAGCGGATCACCGGGGATAAAAGCCAACGCGCAAGTTATTGATTTTCTTCTACGGGCGACCCCTCGTCGCAACTCGCGCTTGCCTTCGCGGGCAGGGTGGCGGTAAAAGTGGTTCCCTTTTGCAGCCCGGACCGGACGCTGATCGACCCGCCGTGCTCCCCGATTATTTTTTCGGTGATGGCGAGTCCCAGGCCGGTTCCGCGCGCCCCCTTCGTACTGAAAAGAGGCTTGAATATCTGCGCCTGCAGTTCGGGGCCGATTCCCCTTCCGGTATCCGATACCTCCAGGCGGACGCTGCCTTTTCCGGCTTCGGTGCGGACCGTCACCTCCCCATCGGGGGTGTTTTCGGGAATCGCCTCGATGGCGTTGGTCACCAGGTTCAGCAGGCAGGTGTGCAACCCTTCCGGATCTCCCCGCACGTCCGGGAGTTCCGGGGCAAGCCGCTGCCGCAGGGTCACACCTTTTTTCGCCGCCTGGCCGGCAAGCGCCAGGCAGGTTTCACCGATAATCTCGTTCAGCCGGACGGGAACCCGGGCGGGCGCCGTTTTCCGGGTGTAGCTCAGCATGTCCAGGCTGAATTTGGAAATGCGGGCAATGTTGTGGCTCACGGTTTGCCATCCCTTGTTGACCTTGTCCGGGTTATTCCCGGCCAGGCCTTTTTCCAGCATGAAGGCGCCCAGGTTGATTCCATAAAGGATGTTTTTCACCCCGTGGGCCACTTCGGCGATGGCTTCGCCTATGGCCGCCATGCGGGTTTTTTGAAGCAGTTCCTGCTGCAGTTGCTTGATTTCGGAAAGATCCTTGAAAAACCCGACGGTGACCACCTCGCGGCCCTCATCGTGAATGAGGGTGGCCGAAAGCAGTATCGGAACGGCGCGGCCGTCCTTCGTCAGCACCTCGGTTTGATAGTTGATGAGGTGCCCCGGGCCTCCGTATTCGGGGCCGTAGATCATCTTTTTGATGTTCCGGGCCTCCCCCGGCGGATAAAGCTGCGAGACGTTCATGGAGTAAACGGCATCCGAGGTGGTGTAGCCGCAAATCCGGGAGGCGCCCGCGTTGAACTTGATGATTTTGCCTTTCCGGTCGTTTGCGATGATGCCGTCCATCGAGGTATCGATGAGCTGGGATTCGAAATTCTTGCACTTTCGTATTTCGAGCGTGGCGTCCTTCATCCCGGATTCGAGGCCCGTCACATACTCGCGCAGCTTCCTGCGCATCCGGATTTTCTCGAATGCCCGCCGCAGGGCGATGCTCAGCGCAAGGTCGCTGATGGGTTTGTTGATGAAGTCCGACGCTTCGAGCTGGAGCGCCTTGATGGCCAGGTCCATTTCCCCGTGGCCGGTTATCACGATGACTTCCACGTCGGGGTTGATGCCCTTCAGGCGGCGAAGGACTTCGATTCCGTCCATGCCCGGCATCTTGATGTCGGTCAAAACGATCTCGGGCCGGGAGGCTTCGCACGCCGCAAGGCCGCCGGGCCCGTCCTCGCTGGTCAGGACCTCGTATCCATCGGCTTCCAGGGAGAGCTTGAGAAGCTCTCTGGTGCTTTCCTCGTCGTCAATGATCAAGATGCTGTCCACCGGTTGCCCTTTCGTGAACTCATTCGCGCCCGTCTCTATGCGCGAGCGCGCGGACGGACTGCCGCGACCTTCTCTGCGTGGGTCGCCTCCCTGTGGTCCGCGATAGGAAAGCTGAGCTTGAAGAGGGCGCCCGCCCCCTCCTCGCTGATGATTTCGATCTGTCCGCCGAAGTCTTTCACAATGCCGTAGCTGATGGAAAGCCCGAGGCCGGTGCCCCTGCCCACCTCCTTTGTGGTGAAAAAAGGCTCCACGATCCGGTCCCTTATCGTTTCTGGAATGCCGCACCCGGTATCCAGGACGGTAACCACGACCTTTCCGCCTTCCAGAAAGGAGCGGATGGAGAGCGAATCCTGCCCGGAATCCCCGTGGGACAGTCTTCGCTTCTCTTCGATGGCGTCCTGCGCATTCATGACCAGGTTCAGGAAAACCTGTTCCAGGCGGTTTTGGACGCCCCAAACAGGAGGCAGATCGTCTTCCAGTTCGAGTTTGACCTCGATTTGCCTCAGCTTCAACTGCTGCCCCAGGACCGTGAAAACGTTCCGGATGGGCTGATTGATATCCAGCGCCTCCATTTCCTCGGCCTGCGATTTTCTCCCGAATTCCCGCAGGTGGTTGATAATGTCGGCCGCCCGTTCGACCTGCGAGATGATTTGCCGGGATACGCGGTCGAGGGTTTCGGGCGGAATCGGCCTCTCTTTCGCCAGGCATTTCAGGAAGAAATCACATCCGATCCGGATCGCGTTCAGCGGCTGGTTGAGTTCATGAGCCACCCCCGCGGACATCTCGCCCAGGGTCGCCATCTTCGCCGCCTGGATGAGCTGCGCTTCCACCTGAATTCGGTCGGTGACATTGGCGATGTTGGCGATAATGACGTCCTTGCCTATGTGGAGCCGCGGACAGGAGTGGATGTTCACGTACAGGGGCGAACCGTCCCGTTTGCGGTGCCTGATCCGGGGAAAGAAGACGCAGCCCTTCACCGCCAGGGTCCGCAGCCTTTCGACCTCGCC
>LUZZ01000492.1 GCA_001603845.1 Syntrophobacterales bacterium Delta_01
GGCACGGTTCGCCGCGACGCGCCGCTAGCGGCGCAGGCTCTCGCCGAAGGCTTCGATGCGGGTCTTGAGCTGCTCTTCGTCGCCCGGCGCGTAGTCCGTCTCCAGGGAGAGAAAGGGGATCCCCTCGGCGGCGAGGCGTTTCCGGAGGCGCTCCTCCTCCACCTGGTAGGTGGTGCAGAAGCTCAGGGAAAGGTTCACCACGCCGTCGGCGCGGTATTCCCGGGCAAGGCGCACCACGTCGTCGAAGCGCGCTTCGTTGGGGGAGAAACAGGCGCAGTTGATGCCGTCGAAATAGCGGTGGGCCAGCGCGTCGAGGAGGGAGGGCACGTTCTTCGTCTCGGGAAGGGCCACCTTCTGCTCGAAGTAGCGGGTGCCCGTGCAGTTCTCCTCCACCACCACGGCGAGGCCGCTCGTCTCGGCGATGGTATGGAACTTCCAGTTGGGAACCACGATGGGCGTTCCCGTCACGAGGATCCGCGGCGCTCCCTTGGGAAAGACTCCTTCGCCTCGGGAGACCCGGGCCTCGCACTCCGCCGCAAGGGCTTCCGTCTGGGCGATGAACCGCTCTGGATCGTCGTAGAAGGCGATCTGGCTCACAAGCAACGCGTCCCGCCCGGAGAGGGGCACGGGATCGGCCTTGCGCAGGGCGTAGAGGCGGTCGAGAACCCGCCGTTTCCGGTCCACCAGCTCACACCCCCGGAGCAGGCCCTCGGCGGTGAGCGTTTTTCCCGTCAGCTCCTCCAGACGCCGGGCCAGGGCGCCGAGTTCCTCCCGGAAGAGAGCGAAACCCGCAGGGCTTTTGCGATTGGGCATGTCCATGACGTACAGGGGTGCGTAGTCCCCCAGGATCTCCCAGGCCTTCTTCTTGCCGTCGCAGGTGTTCTCTCCCACGATGAGATCCACGGACTGGAAGTAGGGGCAGGTTTTGGAAAGTTGCGCCCCCAGTCCCGCCTTGACGAGAGCGCACAGGTTCCGGGGCAGCACCGCCTCGCCCGCGGGCACCCAGAACTGAGACCCCGCGCAGAGCCCCACGAGAATTCCCTCCAGGGCGAGGACGATCTCCTCCGGAACATAGATGCAGAAGGACCCCACCACCTTGCCTCCCTGCTCCTTGTGGGCAAGGAGTTCCGCAATCCGCAGGCCGTGCACCTCGGCGATGACCATGTTGTAGTAGTCCATCCCCGCCGGGCGGTTCTTCTGTTCGAGGAAGGTCTCCCCGAACAGGGCCGGAAGCGCGTCGCAGAGTTTGTCGTGCGTCTCCAGGTCCATGCCGAGCCCTTGCCACATGCCGTGATAGTCCGCCATGTTTCTCTTCCTCCTCGCACGTTTTGGAATACAGAATATTGCATAAAAGCATAGCACGAAACCGGAGGCACGAAAAGGACAGGCGGGCTTCCCGTGACGGACAAGGGGCTTTCCGCTGCGCGAGGTCCGGACGGTCCGAACCGCTACGAACGAGGGCGCCACTCCGAATCCGACCCGACGATCGCAGCGGTCCGAGGCGGGCTTTAGAAATCGGGAGAGGCGGCGAGGACGGGTTTGATGTCCAGAACGGGCGTGCCGGAGAGCGCTTCCAGAGGACGCACCCGGAGGCGACACCCTTCGAGGGAGAGCACCTCCACCCGGTGCAGGCCGATGGGATTGGGGCGGGCCGGAGAGCGGGTGGCAAAGACGCCCCGGAGCGGACGCGTCGCGTCCCCCCGGGGATGGACGCGCAGCAGGTCCCGCCGGGCGAGGTGGAACCAGGTGAGAACGATCACGCATTGCCCCGGCTCGATGCCGTCGAGTCCCTCCGCGAAGGCGGGGTCGAGGCGAATCTCCGCGGCGGGCGCTCCCTCGAATCCCTGGGGAGGGCAGTCCTCCCGGCGCGTCAGGGGCGACCGCACCACTCCCACGGGGCGCAATGCAAAGTCCCCGGCGGCCCCGCCGGTCCCGCTCCGGAAAAAGTCCTCCCTCCCGGCGTCACGCGGGAAGGGACACGCCGTTCCAAGGGCCTCTTCCGTTGAAACATCCTTGTCGTTCCGCGTGCCGTCACTCTTGTCCTTCGCCTTCTCCATCACGGCATCTCCTCCTTCGCCAAGAAGAACATGAAAACCTTTTTACGCAGGCTTGACGCACACAACTGACGCACGCAACGTCCTCACGCCCGGGTCCCGGAGCCTTCCTGCGTCCGGGCGAAGGCGGCCAGGGCCGCGCCGAGCGCTCCGGCGATCTGGGAATGCGGAGAGGTGAGAACGGGAAGCCCGAGTCGCCGCTCGAGAAGCGCCGCGAGATTGCGGCTCTTCGAGACACCCCCCGTGAAGGCCACGGCATCCCGGGCTCCCAGCTTGGCGAGCATGCCGCAGGCCCGTCCGGCCACGGCATCGAGCAGCCCCAGGGCGAGGGCGGCCTTGTCCGCACCCC
>LUZZ01000493.1 GCA_001603845.1 Syntrophobacterales bacterium Delta_01
GGGGCTGTTGCCCAAAACCAAAATTTCGGTAGGCGGCCGCCAAAAAGTACGGACTACTCCCCTCCCTTGGCGGGAGGGGCTGGGGGAGGGGGTGGTCAGTGCCCGGAAATACGACACCCTCCCCTAACCCCTCCCGTCGCAGGGAGTGGGATTTTCGTTCGTTTCACTTTTTCCTTCATTCCACTATTGATGAACTTTAATGTCCTTTCGGGCAATAGCCCCGAAATATTTCCCCCGCTCTTTTCCCTCACCCCGGCCCGCCTGCGGCGGATTTCAGCCGCCCGTCGTTGCCGGGTTCGGGATTGATGTTTACCTTCTCGTGGAAGTTGTTGCCCCTCTGGTTTTTCCTCAGGTTTTGATACCCGGAGACAGCAAATGAGAAATGTTTATGCCATTTCGGGCGGGGTGAGCAAGTTTGCGAAGGCACGCCCGGACAAGACGTTTCAGGCGGTGGTAAAGGAGGCCTACGATTACGCCATAGAGAGCATCGGGCTGGATTTCCGGCGCTTTACGGAAATGGTGGACGGATCGGTGGCCAGCTACTTCAGCGACCATTTCACCCGGCAGCTCATGGCCGGGATCATGGCCCAGGACTACCTGGGGCTGTGCCCCAAGCCCAGCCACCGGGTGGAAGGGGGTGGCGCCACGGGCGGATTGTGTTTCCAGGAGGCCTGGAAATCGGTTGCCAGCGGCCACATGGACGTGTGCGTGGCCTACGGATTCGAGACCATGAGCCGCGTGGAGACCTGGAAGGGAAACGAATTCATCGCCCTGGCTTCGGACGTGAGTTTCGACTACCCGGTGGGCGGCTTTTACAGCGGCTACTATGCCATGATGGTCACCCGGCACATGAAGGATTTCGGGACCACCGTCGAGCAGATGGCGCACGTGTCCGTCAAAAACCACAGGAACGCCTTCCACAACCCCTACGCCCAGAAACGCCGGAAGCTCACCGTGGCGGACGTGCGCAGCGCGCCCATGGTGGCCTGGCCCCTCACCAGGCTGGATATTTGCGTCATGAGCGACGGCGCGGCGGCCTGCATCCTGGTTTCCGACGAGGGACTCGAACGGCTGGAAGCCGCCGGGGCCAAAATCCCGAGACCGCTGGTGAAGATCACCGGCATCGGCAGGGGAACGGACGCCATGCGCATGGCCGACCGGCCTCATTATGATTACGATTATTTCATGGAGCACTACGCCACCGCACAGGAGAAGAACTCGGACGAGACCCGCGGCTACTACCGGGACCTTTGGGGGCGGGGATTCCGATATCCCGGCGTCCACAGCTTCCGCGCCGGCCGGTGCGCGGCCAACATGGCCTACAAGCACGCCGGGGTGATGGAGCCCATGAACGAGTTGGACTTCATCGAATTGCACGACGCGTACACTTCCTCGGAGATCCAGACCTACGAGGACATGGGCCTGTGCCGCTACGGCGAAGGCGGGCCCCTGGCGGCAAGCGGCAAGACGGCCGTGCCCGGCGTGGATTACGGGCTCCATTTCGAACACCGCCCGGTGTGCCCGGTGAACCCCTCTGGAGGGCTCATCGCGTGCGGGCACCCGGTGGGGGCGACGGGGCTCATGCAGGCCGTGTTTGCGACCTGGCAGATTCAAAAGGAGATCGGACGCCATTTCGGCGACGCCGCCCTCCAGGTTGCCGATCCGAAGAAAGGGGCGATCCACAGCCACGCCGGAACGGGCACTTACATAACGGTCACCATTTTGGAGGCCGAAAAATAGGCGCGGAGTTTTCCGATTTCGTGCCCGATTTTGATCCGGGAGGGTCCATAAAGATGGCCAAGCTACCTCGAAGACGCGAAGAAAAACCGGGCGGCTATGTTGTTCACAACCTGCCCTTTCCCAAGGACCTGACCCCCGAGACCCTGGAGGGGCTCAAGGAGACGCGGCCCATCCAGATCGAACAGCGCTACTCCATTAATTATTTCCACAGCTACGGGCAGGACAGCCCGTTTTTTTCCGGCCTCGCCAACAAGGTGCTGCTGGGGTGCCGCGATCCCGAAACCGGCTACACCTACGCCACCCCGCGCGGGCACGACATGTATTCGGGCGAGCCCACCCGGTGGGTGAAGCTGCCGGATACCGGGAAGGTACACGCCTTTACCGTTTGCCATTTCGGAAGCGAGGAGTTTTTGCCCGAAACGCCTTTCGTCCTGGCCATGATCGAGTTCGAGGGGGCCGACACGCTGTTTCTGGCGCGGCTCATGGGGGTGGACCCCAACGAGGCGAGCCTCGACTGGATCGGGATGAAAGTGGAGGCCCGGTATCTCCGGCTGTCCCAGCTCAAGCCGACCGACGTCTATTTCGTCCCGGCAAAAAAGGAAGGGTAACGATTTCCAATGACTGACGGTAAACAAAAACTGACCCGGCTGAACCCTCAAATCGAGATCACGACCCTCAAGCCCGAAAAGCGCGTGGGGCTGGTGGTGGTGCTCACCGGCTACGGCAAGGGGAAGACCTCTTCCGCGCTGGGCATGGTGGTGCGCGCCTGCGGGCACGGGATGAAGGTGTGCATGATCCAGTTCATGAAAGGCGATATTTTTACCGGCGAGTGGGAAGCGGTAAAAAAGATGGACTGCGACGTGGAGATCGTCCCCACCGGCATGGGCTTTTGCGGAATCCAGGGGAACCCCTATCCCC
>LUZZ01000103.1 GCA_001603845.1 Syntrophobacterales bacterium Delta_01
ATCTCTTGCCCTCCACCGGGCGGGACCAGTGGGCACAAAAAAGCCGTGCCCACCCTACACCTCCCGGATGTCTATCCGACACCCGATACCCGACATCCGTCTAGCTTCTTTGGAAGGCGATCTTGAGGCCCGTTCCCAGTAGGAGCAGGCCGGTTACCGTTTTGAGGCACGACTGCGTGACGGGGTGCATCAGGAAACGGCGAAGGGTTCCCACAAACATCACGAGCGAGCCGTACCAGGTGAGCGACACCATGGAATAACAGACGGTAAGGATTATGGATTGGAGCAGGATGCTTTGGCCGTGGTGCATGAACTGCGGGAAGAAGGCAAAGAAGAACAGGGCGGACTTGGGATTGAGGATACCGGTGAGCAGTCCCTTGGAATAGGACGAAAGATTCGAGGAAGCGGAGGCCCTGGCGCGGCCGGCGTTGTTTTGCAGGCCGGGTCCTTCTTTGAGACCGTGCGAGCGGTAGGCGTCGATGAGGCTCATCAGGCCGAGCCACACGATGTAGGCCGCGCCGAGGAGCTTCAGGATGCCGTAGAGCCTGGCGGATTGCGCGATAATCAACGTCAGGCCCAGGGAGGATAGCAGCGCGTTGAAATACACGGCAGTCATGATTCCCAGGACGGTGAAAAGCCCGGCCGTGCGGCCTTTCACGCCCGCCGACTGCACTACCAGGAGCGTGTTGGGGCCCGGAAGCATCACCAGCAGGGCCACGACACCCACAAACGTATAGATTTCAAAAAATGAGAAAGGCAAGGGCGCATCATCCTCCGGCGTAGGAATATTCGGATGAAAACCGGCGGCGATTATACATCAGAACGAAGCCGGGGATACAACCGGAAATGCGGGGGGCCGAGCGGACTCCGGGCCGGTGGCTGCCGATGCTTCCGATAGGCTCCAGGCGGCCTTCCTGTAAGTTTTTTTGAACATAATCGCAAGTCCCCGCGCCATTTTCGGGCTTTTCTTTATTCGGGGTGGCGGCGGTTTTCGATCCGCTGCTGTCCGGCAATGATTGAAGCCGCGCCGGAATGTCTGGTATAATGCATTGTTTGTTCATTTCACTGGTCTTAAGTTGAGAAACCACATCCGAATTCCGATTTAAAAAGTGGTCGCCGATACGGTTCGAGCCTTTGGGGCCGGTGGTAGGGGTGGCCGGAGTGTTTTTGAGTTTTGCTTACCACGTTCTCAGGAGGGAACAAATGAGGAAAAGAAAATCAGGCGCCTTGGCAGTTATTGCTTTGACGGCACTGGTTTTGTTCGGGTTGAGCCTTGCACTGGAAACGGGCGCGTGGGCCAGGGCAGGGGGCGGGAGTTCCATGGGCAGCCGGGGGGGCAGGAGTTTTTCCAGCCCGTCCATGCCTTCCAGGACGTCGCCTTCGAGCCCCGGGTTCGGCACTCCTTCGCCGTCTCCCTATCCGGCTTCACCGGGTATGGGTATGGGCCGCAGCCCGTTCATGAGCGGCCTTGCGGGTGGTCTGGCCGGAGGGTTGCTGGGCAACATGCTGTTTGGCGGGCGCAGCTATGGCTACGGCCCCATGGGCATGGGCGGTTCGGGGATCGGGCTTTTGGACCTGCTGGTCATCGGGGCGCTGATTTATTTCGGCCTCAGGTTGTTCAGGAGAAGGCAGGCGGCCGCGCGTGGATCGGCCTATTATTACCAGGACAGCGACACTCAGGGATTTTCCGGAAATGCGTCCGGTTACGGGGCCGGAGCGCCGCCGCTCCTCACTCCTGATGACGAGGTGCGACGAGGGCTCGACGAAATAAGAAGGTTCGATACCGGCTTCAGCGAGGAGAGCTTCAAGGAGACGGTCGAAGACCTGTTTTTCAGGATCCAGGCGGCCTGGATGAATCGGAGCCTGGACGGTACCGGAAATATCCTGACCCCGGAAATGTCCCGGTATTTCAGCGATGAGTTCGCGCAGATGAAGCAGCAGGGAAGAATCAACCGGCTGGAAAATATCGCCGTGAGAAAGGTGGAGATCGCCGAAGCCTGGCAGGAATCCGGCAAGGACTACATAACCGTGTTTTTCACCGCCAATCTTCTGGACTATACCGTCGACGACCAGAGCGGCCAGGTGGTCCAGGGCGACAAGCTAAATCCGGTCAAGTTTCAGGAATTCTGGACTTTTTGCCGGGACATCGGCACTCGCCAGTGGCAGCTTTCGGGCATTAACCAGATTGGCGAGCCATCTTCGAATTAGCAGAAGGTTCTTTTCACTGGAAACCCCGGCCGGTTCCGGGGTTCTCCAGAAAAAATCACACTCGTCGGATTCGAAAAGGCGGCAGGGGATCGATCTCCACGGATAGATGGAACAGGTGCTGCCGCCTGAACCGTTGTCCTCCCACAGGAACGGGCAAAAGCGGTGCCCTTTGCCCAGTCCGTTGGCAAAGATCGCCTGCCAGCGTTCGGGCAGGCCGCACGGGCACGGAAAGTCGGCCAGCCCGCTCGCCACTTCGCAGCAAAGCCCGCACTTGTCACAATATTCGGGAACCGTGGAACCTGCCGTCCCGCCGCTCTCGGCCGGCCGAATGCCGTTTTCCCGGTCCTGCATCCTTTTCCAGCGTTTCACTTCGCTAAAGAAAACGACCCGCTCGGCTACTATCCTCGCTGCCCGGACCCGGCGCGAACGGGGCGAGAGGGCTTTCCACCACTTTTCGTATTGAAGCCAGTTGAGGTTTCGGAGAAGAAAATAGAGGGGAAACTCCGGATCGCACAGGTTTTTGAGCAGGAAAGAGGCCGGAGCACCCGGGTTTTTCTTGCGAAAATAGGTCTTCATCCGGTTCGATTTATATAATCTGTGGTTCTGCACTGCTTTGCTCTGCAAGATGAGGATAATGGATTTCGGCTTCCGAGGACCTGACGTAAATGGGCGCGCTGGTGGCGGGATCGTCCGACTGCCCCTTCGCGAACCTTCTCCTGGCAAGCTCCCCCACGGAAGATGCCCGTATGGTGTGAAAAAGGGGCGGAGCGCCGACGGCGAGCGAGCCGAGCTTCCTTTTCAGTTGGCTTTTGTAAAGCGGCCAGGCGTCGCCGCAAAAGATCACCTCCCGGTCGATCCTGTCCGCCAGGGCCGAGGGGGAGAGGGCGGTCCAGGGCATGGCGGGCTTGAGATTTCCCTGGTGGTCCGGCTGGTAGATGGCGCAGTAAACTTCTTTTTTACGGGCATCCAGGATGGTGCAGACCGGATGTTCCGAAAAGGAGAGAGGAAAGGCGAGGGCGTCCAGGGTGGGCACGGCGGCGTAGAGCTTTCCGGCGGTCCAGGCCAGCACTTTCATGGTGGTCATGCCGATCCGAAGGCCGGTGAAGCTTCCCGGCCCCGCGGCCACCGCAAACCCGTCGATGTCGTTCAGGGTCCACCCGGCTTCCGCGATCAGGAAGTCAATGCCCTTGAGCAGGCGCCGGTTGTGGGTGGCGGCCGATTTTACGGTCCATTCGGCGACCAGCGACTCGTCTTCCATGAGCGCCAGGCTGCCTGACATCGTGGAAGTATCGGCGGCGAGAATTTTCATTGTGCACAGGTCCGGAAAAAATAAGCGCCTCTCGAGGCGCGGTCGTAAAAGCCATACTAAACGTCAAAAGAAATGGGGAAACCGGTTTCGGGTATTGCCGGTGTCTTGCCCGAAATCCAAATTTTCAGCAACAGGCCGCCAAAAAGTACGAACTACACTCCCTCCCATCGAAAGGAGGGAGATTTTCACTCGTTTTACTTTTGATGAATCCTGATATTCCTTTGAGCACAACTCTACACCCCGCGGGATGCAGAGAGGGCACAATTTCCCCACGCTTTTTAAAATTTTAGGACAACAGTCGCCGGAACCACGAAAAAATCCCGCTCCAGTCCAGCCGCATCACGTCGTTATAGATGACCACGACCATCAGAGTGAGCAGGGCGATCATGCCGACCCGTGTGGCTATTTCCACTTTGCGCAGCGACAGCGGCCGCCCCAGGATACTCTCGATGAGGAAGAAAAAGATGTGCCCGCCGTCCAGGACCGGGATGGGCAGCAGGTTCAGCACCGCCAGGTTGACGCTTATGAGGGCGATGAAGTTGAGCAGGTGGACGAAGCCCTCCTGCGCCTGCTGGCCGGCCATCTGGGCGATCAGGATCGGCCCTCCCAGCGTCTGGAGCGGTACGACCCTTTCGATGAGCTTCACCACCGTGAGCAGGAAGAGCTTGCTCAGGTTGTAGGTGTGAGCCAGGGCGTAGTAGCCCGCATAAAGCGGGTTCACTCTTTTCGTGATGAATTTTTCCGAGGCGGTGACCCCGATCACCGGGCGCCTGACCCCTTCTCCGAAAAGATTGGGCACCTCGTTGACCATGGGGGTGACGGTCACCTGGAACTCGCCCGTATCGCGCCTGACGTCGAGCCTCACCGGGTTCGCGCCGTATTTCTCAATGGATTCCGAAAGTTCTTCCCAGTTGGCGAGCGGTTTGCCGTTAATGGACACCACGGTGTCCCCGGGCTTCAATCCGGCCTGTTCGGCGGGGGAACCGGGATTGACCGCGCCGATCTCCGGCAGGCGTTCCGGGATGCCGGAAAACGCAAACAGCAGTGAATAGAGCAGGATCGCCAGCACGAAATTAGACAGCGGGCCGGCGAAAACGATGGCGATCCGCTTCCATACCGGCTGGTGGGAAAAGGAGCCGGCAAGCTGTTCCTCGCTCAGTTCCTCCTCGGAGTCCTCGCCCAGCATTTTCACGTAGCCGCCGAGCGGGATTGCCGAAATGCAGTACTCCGTTCCGCCGCGCGTGTAGGCAATAAGCTTGGGGCCAAATCCCAGGGAGAAGCGCAAAACGGTCACACCGCTTCGCTTGGCCACCAGGAAATGGCCGAGTTCATGCACGAATATCAAGACTCCAAGCACTACGGCAGTTGACAGAATTATCGTCAGCAACGTCAGGTCCTCGCTTCCGTCAAGAAGTTTATCCGGCTAATATAATTCCCGATCTGCATTTTGGCTCCCGGCGGGTTATGGTTTTCCTCCGTCGCTGGAAACAATTTCGGAAGCCTTGCTCCGCGCCCACCCGTCGGCATCGAGAATGGATTCCAGGCTGAGGTCCGGAGCCGGCCGGTGCGCGTGCATCACTTTTTGTATCACGTCGGGAATATCGGTAAAACCGATGTTTTTGTTTAAAAAAGCGTTGACTGCTATTTCGTTGGCCGCATTGAGCACGGCGGGCATGGTCGAACCGCGGCGGCAGGCCTCGTAGGCCAGGCGCAGGCAGGGGAATTTTTCGGTGTCCGGCGGGAAAAAGGAAAGATTCTGGAGCCGGAACAGATCGAGCCTCGGGCCGGATACCGGCAGCCTTTCCGGAAAGGCCAGGGCATAGGCGATGGGAATTTTCATGTCCGGAATGCCCATTTGGGCGATCACCGAACCGTCCACGTACTCCACCATGGAATGCACGATGCTTTCCGGGTGAATATGGACCGAGATGCGCTCCAGCTCCACTCCGAACAGCCACCGGGCCTCGATCACCTCCAGCCCCTTGTTCATGAGGGTCGCCGAATCGATGGTGATCTTTTTGCCCATGGACCAGTTGGGATGCCGGAGGGCGGCTTCGGGCCCCATGGCCTTCAGCTCTTCGCGGCTCAGCCTGAAAAACGGCCCGCCGGATGCGGTGAGAAGTATCCTGTCCAGCGCTTCCCGGTGGTTGCCCTGGAGGGCCTGGAAGATGGCGCTGTGTTCGCTGTCCACCGGGAGGATCCTGATATTTTTTTCGGCGGCCAGGCGCATCACGATCTCGCCCGCCACCACCAGGGTTTCCTTGTTGGCAAGCGCGATGTCCTTGCCGGCCTCGATGGCGGCCAGCGTGGGCACCAGGCCGGCCGCCCCCACCATGGCGGAAACCAGGACATCGGCGTCGGGATGAGCGGCGACTTTTACGAACCCCTCCGGGCCGAAGAGTACTTCGGGGGCCGGGATGCCGCCTTCCTTGAGGAGCCTGTGGAGTTCACCGGCGGTTTGCCGGTCGATCATCGAAACGGTTTTGGGCCTGAATTCGGCGATCTGGTTTGCGAGAAGGGCGGCGTTGTAACCCGCGCCCAGGGCTTCGACTTCAAAACGGCCGGGAAACTGGCGGATCACCTCCAAGGTGCTCCGGCCGATCGAACCGGTACTTCCGAGAATGGATATTCTTTTTTTGCTCATGGAAGCGGGCTGATCCTTCTGAACGGAAAACATCGAGTACACCGGATCGTGTGAAAAGATTCAGGCAACCCACCGCAGAAGGAACCACATCAGCGGAAAAGCGAACAACAGGGAATCAAGTCTGTCGAGGAATCCACCGTGGCCCGGCAGCAAGCCGCTCGAATCCTTCTTGCCGCAGTTGCGCTTTATCATCGATTCGACAAGGTCACCTATCTGGCCGGTAATTGCAACAAAAAAGCTGAACGCCAGTACGTTGCGAAATTCCAGATTCCGCAAAAACAGCAGGCCCAAAACCGTGCCCACCACCATGCTGGCGGCCAGGCCGCCCACGGCGCCCTCCACGGTTTTCTTGGGGCTCACCTGTTCGAAGAGCTTGTGGCGGCCGAATTTTATGCCCGTGTGATATGCGCCGGCGTCCCCGGCGATGATGGTCCCCAGGACGAACAGGATGCAGAACCGGCCCGTGGGTTCCGCTCCCAGCAGGAGTACGTAAGAAATCAGGAAGGGCACGTAGAACCAGGCGAGCGCCATGCGCGCCATGCGCGAAATTTCTTCGGGATCCCTCGGCGATGTGAGAAGAATAAGGCAGAAAGCGCCGAAAACGGAGCAGAAAAGCGCCAGGTTCAACCCGGCCAAGCCTGCGAACTGCGCCCCGGCGGGCATCAGCACGGCGGCGGCGAATGAAAGGACGCGCCATTTGAGCGGCAGCGACTCGTTGAACAAGAGGCCGTGCAGCTCCCAGGTCGCGAGGGCGGAAATGGCGGTCACGATTATCCACCAGCTCCACGAGGGGCCGGCGATCACGCACGCCGCCACGGGCAGGCCCAGCAGCAGCCCCGTCAGCCAGCGCTGGTAGTACGGACTGGTTTTCGAAATAGCAGGCACGAAATTCACGATATCACGCAAAGGCGCCGGAGCGCGAAGTTGTTGAGAGAAGTAGTTTCCGTGCGGCACGGCGGCTTCGTACGACCATCCCCGCCGCCCGCACCCGCGCCTTTATGCGATGCGGTAAAACCCGCCTGCCAACCTGTCATTTCTTATAGACTCTCAAGCGGCCGGGCCGGAATCCCGTGCTACCTGCCGCTCTGGATTCCCAGCTCAACGCCGTTTTCAATACTGGTGCGCACCTGCTCGCCGGTGCGCCCGAACCGCCGCTCCCGGCTCTGGAATTCCCGGAGAGCTTCCATGAAATCCGCCTCCCGGAAATCCGGCCACAGGATCTCGGTAAAATAGAGTTCGGCGTAAGCGATCTGCCACAGCAGGAAGTTGCTCACCCGAAGCTCTCCCCCGGTGCGGATCACAAAGTCGGGATCGGGGCAGTCGCTCGTGTACAGATAGCTCGAAAACATTTCCGTGGTTATCTGGCCCGGTCCGATCAGGCCGCTCGCAATGTCCGCCGCAAAAAGTTTCGCGGCCTGCACGACTTCCTGCCGCCCGCCGTAGTTCAGGGCCAGGTTCAGTATGAGCTTGTCGAATCTTGCAGTCAACTCCTCCGTGGTGCGCAGCGTCTTGAGCATCTTAGGCGGAATTCCCTGCAAGTCGCCGATGTGGCGCAGGCTGATTTCCTGTTCGATCAGTTCGGGAGTTTCGGATTTCAGAAACCTCTCCAGCAGCCCCCAAAGCGCTTTTATTTCGGTCTGCGGCCGGTTCCAGTTCTCTTTCGAGAAGGTGTAGAGAGTAAGGTAAGGTATTCCCAGCCTGCGGGAGCAGGTTACGATGTCACGTGCTGAGTTGGCGCCTTCTTTATGGCCGTAGATGCGGCCTCTAAGCCTTTTCTTTGCCCAGCGGCCGTTGCCGTCCATGATGACGGCCACGTGGCGCGGAAGGCGCTTCGAATTGAGTTCGAACATTTAAGTTTCCAGGATTTCTTTTTCTTTCGAGCCGTAAACGGTGTCGATTTTTTTTACGTATTCGTCGGTCAGCTTCTGGATTTCATCCTGGGCGCGGAACTGTTCGTCTTCGGATACCTGTTTGTCTTTCTTGAGATCCTTGAGCTTCTCGTTGATGTCGCGCCGGATGTTGCGCACGGCCACCTTGGACTCCTCGGCCTTTTTCTTGACCACCTTGACCAGGTCGCGCCTGCGTTCGGCCGTGAGCGGCGGGATGCTGATGCGTATCACCTTGCCGTCGTTCATCGGAGTGAGGCCCAGTTCGGACTTCAGAACCGCTTTTTCAATATCGCCCACAGCCGATACGTCCCACGGTTGAATCATGATCGTGCGCGGATCGGGAATGGTAAGCGTGGCGATCTGGCTCAGAGGCGTCGGCGCGCCGTAATAGTCCACCCGTATCCCGTCCACCAGGGACACCGAGGCCCTCCCGGTGCGCAGCCTTTTGTAATCGGATTCCAGGGTTTCCACCGCCTTGCTCATGCGGTCGCCAAGCTCACTGTAAAGCGTGTCAAGCATAACTGGTTTCCTCCACGACTGTGCCGAGTTGCTGGCCGGTCACTACCCTTTTAATGTTTCCCTTCTTCGTGAGGCAAAATACGATGATCCGCATGTTCTGGTCCCGGGCCAGCGATATGGCGGTGGCGTCCATGACCTTGAGATTGCGGCTCAGCACCTGTGAAAAGCTTATCCGGTCGAAACGCTCCGCCTGGGGATTGCTTACCGGGTCGCACTCGTAGACCCCTTCGACCTTCGTAGCCTTCATCAGCACTTCGGCCCCTATCTCCACTGCACGGAGAGCGGCGGTAGTGTCGGTGGTGAAAAACGGAAGGCCCGTTCCGGCGGCGAAAATGACGATCCGCCCCTTCTCCAGGTGGCGAATCGCCCGGCGCCGGATATAAGGCTCGGCCACTTCTTTCATATCGATTGCCGACTGCACGCGGGTAGCCACGCCGAACTTTTCCAGGCTCTGCTGGAGAGCCAGGGAGTTCATGACGGTTGCCAGCATGCCCATGTAATCGGCGGTCGAACGGTCCATCCCCTGGGACGCGGCGGAAACGCCGCGGAAGATGTTGCCGCCGCCGATCACCAGGGCCACCTGGACCCCCATGTGGTGAACCTCGGCAATTTCCTCGGCGATGTCCTGCAGGATCCCCGTATCGATTCCGTAGGGTTCGGAGCCCAGCAGTGCCTCGCCGCTCAACTTCAAAAGCACTCTTTTGTATATCGGTTTTGCTGTTTCGCTCATAAATCTTCTATGCCGCTACTGTGCGCCGGCCCGGATTTCCCGGCTCCGGCGCTTGTTTTCGGCGGGCAGGCCGCAATGCCTGCCCACCATACACCAAAATCCTTACTCGCCCACCTGATAGCGGCAAAAACGGCGAACCTGTATCTTCTCGCCGATTTTGGCGATCAATTCGTTCAGATAGTCCTGAATGGTCCGATCGGGGTCGCGGATATATTTCTGCTGTAAAAGCGTATTCTCTTCGTAGAATTTCCGCATTTTCCCGTCAACCATTTTTTCCAGAATATTTTGCGGTTTTCCGGATTCCTGGGCCTGGGCCATGTAGATTGCCCGCTCGCGCTCGATGACTTCCTGGGGGACGTCTTCGGGGCTCACTCCGAGCGGATTGGCCGCCGCGATCTGCATGGCGATGTTTCTCACGAACTCGCTGAAATCCTCGCTCTTGGCCGCAAAGTCCGTCTCGCAGTTCACTTCCACCAGGACGCCGATCTTGCCCCCGCTGTGGATATACGCGTGCACCATGCCCTCGGCCGCCTCACGGCCCGCCCGCTTCATGGCCTTGGCCAGCCC
>LUZZ01000494.1 GCA_001603845.1 Syntrophobacterales bacterium Delta_01
AGAAATAAGTGAAAAGGATCGACGGTTATCAATCTACAGAATCTACGAAGATAACAGGAAAGAATTATTTACCGAAGTAGATATTCCTTCAAAAACAGCATCCGAAAATAGGGACAATTTCGAAGAATTCGCTCACCTACTTGGGGAGAACCTACTGCTAGATTCACCAATAGCTAGAAAGCTGTTTGATTTATAAATTGTCTGTCTCCTAACTATATTGCATTAATCACTGCTGTCCGGTTATAAGTAGCTGAAATTTAAGCGTAACTGTGCTCCGCGGGTGGCCCGGAAAGCTTGCCTATCCGGGCGCGAAGCGCAAGAGGCGAAGGTCTTCGGTTCAGGAAATGGGGGGTTGCGGCCCCGAAGGGTCGATTCCCGGGCCCCGGTTGTTCTCGAATCCCGCGGGGTCGAAGGCGCCACCGTTTTTTAGCGACAGGATGATGCGGTTGGCCCTTTCCTCGACTTCGGGAATCATTTCCACCAGCGCCTTCAGCGAGGTGAGCACCTTCTTGGTCTGCTGCTTGTGGGGGATGTCCAGGGCGGGGTGGTCCAAAAATTTCAGGATGTCTTCCAGCAGGGCCACCTTGTCCGCGGTAAAATCGGTGTAGGCGATCTTCGGCCAGATGTTTCTGAGGTCTTCGGGCAGGTGTTCAACCTTTCCCGCAAGCTTTTCATCGGTTCCCAGCCACACGGCCTTTCGGAGGCGGCCCAGCAGGGAGTTGATCTCTTCGCGGCTGGAATCCCACTGGGTGCTTTCCATGAGCAGCTTCCGCCATTTCGGCTGGATTTTGCCGCTCACCCATTTTTCACCGATTCCGGGCATGAGAGCCAGCTCCGCCAGTTCGTGCTGCTCATTCAGGAGCGTCTGGCAGAGCTTCGCCAGGCCGGGCGGGCTGTCTGCCGGAGGACATTGCGCGAGGAGCTGGTTGAGACGGTCCAGGATGACGTGCTTGTTCTCGATTTCCGGGACGGCGATGGCGATCTGGGACTCCCACTGCTCGCGCAGGAAGCTTATCTCGGCGTTGATTGCGGAAAAGATGAAGCCCAGTTTGATGAGCGTATTTCGCAGGTCGTGCGCGAGCACGTTGCAGCTCTGGAGCCGCTGGCGGGCAAGTTCCTTTTGCGCTTCGGAAAGGGTTTCGCGCACGTGCACCGAAAGCAGTTCGGTGCCCAGGATGCGGGAGAGCTTTTTGATGATCCTGGTGGAATCATCGCCCCGCTTCAGCGTTCCCGGCCGGAAGTGGATTTTCACGACCGCGACGACCACGTTCTCGCAGTCCCGCCAGATGGGGTTGCCGCGAAAGTCGAGAGGATGTTCGAGATAGTCCGCCTGGTCCCCGTACACGAATGACTTTTTGATCAGAACCGGTTCCATGTGGTTGTAGTCTTCCGGTTCGTTTCCGAGCTGCAAGCCCACGCTTCGCGAATCCTGGGGCGGGTCGTCGGCCGTCCAGCTTTTGCCCTTCTCGACGCACCATGCCATCGCTTCGCGCGGGCGTCCCGGCTTGTCTTTGTATTCTTCCCAGCTTTTTCCCGGATAGTTGTAGTCGGAGGTTTCCGGCAGCCCCCACTGGATTTCTCCGTTGGAATTCGACCGGATTCCGGAAGTGACCCGGATTGCCTGAAGCCTGGGCAGGAGGCCGATCCGGTAAATGGTCCCCTTGGTTGCGTGGCGAAGGCACAAAAGAATGGTTTCAATCATATCCTTGCAAGCGCGCTCAAGGATATCATCGTCGATGATCATGGTTAGCCCCTTGAAAACCCGTGCGTAAACCAACAGGTCTTTTACCGTGAATCCGGTGTCCGGTCAACAACACTTATTAGGCTTTGAATTGAGCGGTCGAAAGAGTAGAATCCGTGGGATTTCAAATGGAGCTGCACTTCGATTCCATCCCCCTCGGCGGCGGGAGTGCCGGCAGAGGGGGATGCCTGGTTGGAGGAGCGATATGATGATACCGACAGGCAGGATTTTTCGTCTTTTGGCGACGGCCTTCCTCTTTCTGGCGGTGCTGTCCTGGACTGTGCCCGCGGGGGCGAGAACAACCGGAAAACAGGCGCGGGACGTCAGGTTTCGCTTCGCGTTCGGGGCGCTTCACGGAAATGCGAAGACTCTGAAGATCGAGCCGGTAACGGACGGGCTGGTCCTGAGGTCCGGCGACAAGCTTAAGATGATGATCGAGCTGCGCAGGAAGTGTTTTGTGTACGTGATCCACGTGAACAGCCAAAACGAAGTTTCCATGATTTTCCCCTACGACCTGAGGCTGTTCACCCAGGACTACGAGGCGGGCCGCAGGTACTATGTGCCGCAGGGAGAGGCCTGGTTCCAGTTGGACGACAACCCCGGAAAGGAAACGTTTTACCTGATCGCCGCCGACCAGCGGCTCCAGGACGTCGAGTTCGCCTACAGCCGGTACATGGCCGCCGAACCCGCAAAGAGGCTCCAGCTTGCCTCCATGGTGATATCGGAAATACAGAGTCTCCAGGAACAGCAGCGCGCCTCGTCCGAGGAACCCGAACTGCTGGCCCGGGACGAAGGGGCGCAAAGGGGGTTTGAAAGAGCCACGGGCGCCGACCCGACCGATGTGGCTCCGCTGGCCGTAAATATTTCGTTCGACAATTTGTACTCGAAAACCATCGCCATCGAACACCGCTGAAAACGTGCCCGCGGGAGATGCAGACCCAATGCTGCTGACTTTAGGAGCGACACTCCATGAACTTCCCTCCCTTGGTGGGGGGGCAGGGGGAGGGGGTTGATATCGCTCGGTTTTTCACCCCCACCCAGCCTCCCCCATCAAAGGGGGAGGAGCCTAAAGTCAACGGCATTGGCC
>LUZZ01000495.1 GCA_001603845.1 Syntrophobacterales bacterium Delta_01
GCCGCCGGAAGCCTCATCGCCTACGTCATGCGCATCACCGACCTGGACCCCATCGAACACGGCCTCATCTTCGAGCGCTTCCTGAACGTCGAACGCATCAGCATGCCGGATATCGACGTGGATTTTTGCGTGAACGGGCGCGACAAGGTGCTGGAATACGTCGCCAACAGGTACGGCAAGGACCGGGTGGCGCAGATCGCCACCTTCGGCACCATGCAGGCGCGGGCGGTGATCCGGGACGTGGGGCGTGCGCTGGCCATGCCGTACAACGAAGTGGATAAAATCGCCAAGCTGATCCCTCCCACCCTGGGGATCGACCTCAAAAAAGCGGTCCAACTGGAGCCGCGCCTGGCCGAACTCCAGAGGGAAAACCCGCAGATAAAGGAGCTTTTCGAAATCGCGTTCGCGCTGGAAGGGCTCACCCGCCATGCTTCCACTCACGCCGCGGGCGTGGTGATGGCCGACCGGCCCATCGTGGACTACATGCCGCTCTACGTGGGGCCGGAAGGTGAACTCGTGACCCAGTACGCGATGAAATACGTCGAAAAGGCGGGCCTCATCAAGTTCGACTTCCTGGGTCTCCGGAACCTCACGGTTATCAACGACGCGGTGCGGCTCATCAACGAAAACCACGGCATCGAGCTGGACGTGAACGCCCTGCCGCTCGACGACCCCGATACCTACGCCCTGCTCAGCCGCGCGGACACCACCGGGGTGTTCCAGCTCGAAAGCTCGGGCATGCGGGAAATCATGGTGCGGCTGCGCCCGGAAAACTTTTCCGACATCGTGGCCCTGGTGGCCCTCTACCGCCCCGGTCCGCTGGAAAGCGGTATGGTGGAGCAGTACATCAAGGGAAAACACGGCGAGGTGGAAATAAAGTACGATCTCGAAGTCCTGCGGCCGATCCTGGAGCCCACCCACGGCGTTATCCTGTACCAGGAGCAGGTGATGAAGATCGCCAGCGCTCTGGCCAACTACAGCCTGGGCGAGGCCGATATCCTGCGGCGGGCCATGGGCAAGAAGATCGGCGACCTCATGAACGCCCAGAGGGAGCGCTTCGTCAAAGGCGCCGTGGAAAACGGGGTGGAATCGGCCAAGGCCAACCACATTTTCGACCTCATGGCCAAGTTCGCGGAATACGGGTTCAACAAGTCGCACAGCGCGGCCTACGCCCTGATCGCCTACCAGACGGCCTACCTCAAGTCCCACTACCCGGTGGAGTTCATGGCCGCGCTGCTCAACAGCTTCCTCAGCAGTTCGGACCAGGTGGTCAAGCTCATCAACGTTTGCGCCAAGATGGACATCCGCATCCTCCCGCCCGACGTCAACCAGAGCGGCAGGACCTTCCTGGTGGTGGACCGGATGATACGGTTCGGGCTGGGGGCGGTGAAAAACGTGGGCGAGTCGGCGATCGAGGTCATTCTCAAGTGCCGCGAGGAGGACGGGCCGTTCAAGTCCATCCACGACTTCTGCGAACGGGTGGACTCCCAGAAGGTGAACCGCAGGGTCCTGGAACAGTTGATAAAGTGCGGCGCGTTCGATTCCATCCATTCCGGGCGGGCGCCCGTGATGGCGGCCCTGGACGATGCGCTGGACAGGGCGGCGGCCGTGCAGCGGGACAAACAGGCGGGGCAGATGAACCTTTTCGCGGTGCTTAAGACCAAAAAGAAAGCCCCGGCCGCCGCACCGCCCGATATCCCCGACTGGGACAGCCGCACCCGGCTCCAATTCGAAAAGGAGTCCCTGGGGTTCTACATATCCGGCCACCCGCTCGATTTCTACGCGACGCAGATCGCATCGTTGTGTTCCGCCGACACCCAGTCGGTCAAGGAGAAGAAGGAAGGCTCCGAGGTGGTGGTCTGCGGCCTGTTCACCATCACCAAGGAAATCACCACCAAGCGCGGGGACCGGATGGCTTTCCTCAACCTGGAAGACCGGGAGGGGACCATTGAGGTCGTGGCGTTCGCCGAACCCTTCGCCCAGGCCCGGCAACTGCTGGGAGGCGACGAACCGCTCGCGCTGTGGGCCAAGGTGCAGCACGACGAGAAGAGCACCAAGCTGATCGCCAACCGCATCCTGAGTATGGACGAAGCGCAGCTCCAGGCCGTCGAGGCCGTGCACATCAAGCTGGATGCGGGCCACATGGACCGGGACGCCTTCAGCCGCCTGAGGCACCTGCTGATGAGCCATCCGGGCGACAGCAAGGCGGTGCTCCATCTCAACGTGAAAGACAAGGGGGAAGCGGTCCTGAACCTGGAAAAGCTTCCCGTAAACCCCACGCAGTCCTTTTTCGAAGACATGGGGCAGTACTTCGGCCCCGACAGCGCCGAAGCGGTCTACAAGGCGTGCCATGTGAACGGGAATTAAAGAATTCAGGGAGTCTCGGCGGTGATAGACCGTTACCATTTCGGCCGGATCGAAGTCGATGGGAAAGTCTACGACGGCGATATCAAGATAATCGCGGGCCGGGTGG
>LUZZ01000496.1 GCA_001603845.1 Syntrophobacterales bacterium Delta_01
CGCGCTGTCGGCGATAAAGGAGATCGTCGGGCGCTCCCCCGCCTTGGCCCTGAACCCGTTGGGCAGAATTTCGATCTTGACGTAGGCGGAATGCACCTGGCCCTGGGCATCCACGGATTCGTTTTTCTGCATGATTTCGAACCCGTGGCCTCTTGCCTTCACCATGGCGCCCAGTTCCTCGAAACAGGGACGGATGGTATCGTTGACCTTCGCGAAAAATGCCTCCAAAAAAGCTTTCCGTTCGTTGCCGCTCTGTTCGTACCGCCTCAATATTTCCGCTTGTCGCTGTTTGTACCCGTCCAGTATGGCCTGGAGCTTGTTCCTGGTTTCGCTTTTCATGGCACTCCCCCTCCGCAACGGTTCAGATGAGCTGAGTCTACACCAGGATAAGGATTTCTAGGTAAGGAATTTGTCCGGCAAAACAATCCCTGTTCCGCCGCCGGGGCGCACCGGGCGTCCGCCCGGACCTCAAGCCGCGGTTTCGTGATTCCAATCGCAATACAATTTGCGGATTCCCGCTTCGGTGGGTTCGAAATGGGGAGGTTACCGGCCTCGACGGAAAGGGGCGCGGGCCTCAACCGATATTTCCCGGGGCCGGAAAATCCGCCCTGCGCCGTTAAGATAAAAATGAAAAAGGCGAAAAGAAGGACCTGTCCCCCGCTTTTCGCCTCGATTCGGCTGTTTGGTGCGAGATATCCGATTTCGGCCGCCGGGATGAGACCGTCCGGTCCCCGGCCTTCCGCTCCCCCCCTCGCGCGCGCCGCGGTGCTACTGCTGGCAGTGATGTTTTATGTTCACCCCTTTGACGATAAAAATAACGCTTTCTGCGATGTTGGTGGTCTGGTCGGCGGCGCGCTCCAGGCAGCGGGCGGCGATGATCGTTTGCACCGACCGTTCCACGGCGGGGGTTTCCGTGGTCATGTAGGCCATCAGTTCCCTGAGGATCTTGTAATTGAGATCGTCGGCCAGGTCGTCCATCTTGCACACATCCATGGCCAGTTCGGCGTTCTGGTTGACGAAGGACGATATCACCGACCGCAGCATCTCGATGGAGGTCTCCGCAAGCTCTTCCATGGCGTGGTTGGGCGGAAGGGGCGGGCGGCTGTTTAAAAACAACGCCCGTTGCGCGATGTTGACCGCCTGGTCGGCGATGCGTTCCAGGTCCACCGAAATGCGCATGCTGCCGATAATGAAGCGCAGATCCCGCGCCATGGGCTGGTCGAGGGCCAGGAGCCTCAGCGAGTGGCGATCGACTTCCACTTCGAGAAGATTGATCTCCTGGTCGCCGTCCAAGACCTCCTGAGCCAGATCGTCATTTCTTTCCACCAGGCTCTTGACCGACTTCTCCAGCGCCTTCTCGGTGAGGGTGGCCATTTGCAGTATGATCATCTTAAGATGTTCAAGGTCTGAGTGAAAGCGGCTTTCCATTATCGGACGACTCCTGGAACAGTTGGCTTGCGGTTTGTTTTCTGCTCAAATCGGCAGGGAAAAAATAAGCTTAAACGGGAACAAAACAATTATAGAATTTATTCTAAACGGCGATCAACCCTATAATACGGCTGACATATCAGTTGGAAACTCTATTCTCCGCGATTTTTTCGCTCTCTCCCGCATCCTGGGCCAGACGCATGGAAAAATGAAAAGTGGCGCCGTTCTGCTGGAAAGGATTGGGGCTTTCGACCCAGATCGCGCCACCGTGGTTCACGATAATGTGCTTGCAGATGGCCAGCCCCAGGCCGGTGCTGGTCTGCTCGCCCGATATGGGTTTGCCCGCACGGTAAAATCTCTCGAAAATCCGCTCCTGGTGCTGGCGGGGGATGCCGGTGCCTTCATCGCGCACGCTGAAAATGATCGAACTGCTCTCGGTTCTGTAGCCGACGCGCAGCTTTCCGCCTTCCAGGCTGTACTTGATGCCGTTTTCCAAAAGGTTGCGAAACACCCGGACCAGTTGGCCGTAATCGGCCGAAACGCCTATGCCGGTTTCGGGCAGAGTGCTTTCCAGTTCTATCTGCTTGCGGACGGCGTCCGCACGGCACTGGTCCCACGCCTCGGCCAGGGCGGAGGCCGGACTCACGGAAACGCTGGTGGATACTCCGGGGCCGGAATCGAGCGCCGCCAGTTGGAGCAGATCATCCACGATGCGAAGCATGTGGCCGACTTCATTCAGCGACGCCAGCAGGGAACTTTTCGCTCTCTCCTCTATGGGGGAATCCACCTCCAGGGCGTCCTGGATGTGGGTCTTTATGGAAACGAGGGGCGCCGCGAGTTCGCGCGACACATTGGCCACGAAATCCTGCCGGACCTTTTCCAGCCGCTTGATGTTGCTTATATCGTGAAATACGACGATGGCTCCCTCATACTCGTTGCTGTCGCACAGTTTGACGACGCTCACGCTGAACACCCGGCGCCGGTCGGGGGAAATCTCGATGGTTTCCACAGGGCAGTCGGAGGCCGTCTTCCCCAGGACCCGTTCGCACGCCTCCTGGAGTTCAATGCTCCGCACCACTTCCAGCGGATTGCGCCCGAGGCAGGACTGCCGGGGAGCGATCAGCTCCGCGAACGCCCTGTTGATATCCAGGATCTTGCCCTTGGGGTTGAGCACCATGACGCCTTCGCGCATGCCCTCGAAAACGGCCCCCAGCCGCTGGCACCGGCCGGTCATTTCGTCCCGCCTGGCGCCCATGGCTTCGGCCATTCGGTTGATGGAAACGGCAAGCGGATACGCCACCTCGTCGCCCGTGTGCACCCGGTATTTGAAGTCACCCGCTCCGATGGCGTCCACCGCTTTTACCAGTTCGGACACCGGAGCACGCAGCCGCCGGATGAGCGCCCAGCTCAGCACCAGGGTGGCGACGAAAATCATGGCAATCAGGAAGACGAACCACCGGTTCAGGCTCGCGAGAAGATGCTTTATGGGACTGAACGGCGCGGCTATCCTCAGGACGCCGGGCAGAAAAGGCCCCGACAGGCTGATCCTCCTGGCCGCGAACACGTGCTGCGCGCCGCTCACTTTGCTGTAGCGTATGGCCCATCCCATCGGTTCGGTGACGGCCTGGAGAAATTCGGGACGGCCGGACAGGTTTTCGAAACCGGAAATCTGGTCGGCCCGGAGTTGGGAATCCGCCAGGGCGCGCCCATCCAGCCCGATGAAAGAAATGCGCAGGTTCAACTGCTTTCCGGCTTTGGAAAGCCATGTCTGGAGTTCATTCACGTTGCCGAATGACTTTTCCGACAGGACCCAGTGGAGGTGGTCCATCTGCCGGATCGTGTCCCCCTTGGCCTCCGAAATTATCTCCTCCGAGAAATTTCTTTGGAAGAACCAGAACGGCAGGAGCATGCCCAGCACTATTATAAGCCACAGTCCCACCAGGAGGCGTGTTCTGAAAGTGATGAAATTCTTCATGGCGCCTCTTAAGCCGAACGGAAAACACGGGAAGCGAACGGAATCACACCAGCATTCCGTATAGGAAACGAGTGCTTTTACTATATACCCGACCAAACATTTCAACAAAGCAGATTTTAACGGAGCTTCGGACGGGGATGGTGCAACCCGGTCCGGGGCCGCATAATTTATCTTCATACAAAGGCCTCGGAGGGGACCGGGGCTGAATGCCTCAAAACCTTATCCGGCGGGCATTTGAAGGCCCTCCGTGTGCTTCTTTTCAGGGGGGCAATTTTGATGTACTTTGATGAGCGATTCTGTTATCTAGGGAAGCCCGATACGGGGCAGCCATCGCGTTGCCGGATTCATATCCCAAGGAGGATATTCGAAGTGAGAAATTTTTCAAAATTCATTCTATCGGCGGTTCTGGTGCTGTTTGTGTTTTCCGCTCTGCTCCCCGCCATATCCTTTGCCGCCAAGGAAGAAGTGATCGTGGGCACCGTCATGAAAAGCGGCAAGGGCTTCATCATCGAAGCCGACGACGGCGACTACACCGTCAGGGGCAAAGACCTTTCGAAGATGGTCGGTAAGCTGGTCGAAGTGACGGGGGTGATTACCGAGGGCGAAAAAGGGGATACCATCGACGTAAAATCGGTCGAAGAAGTCCAGGAGTAATACCTTCGGCCCCACACATCCGGCCCCGCCGGTCACACGGTTGGGCCGAGCCACCCGCGGCTCAGGCCGGAATACCCCGACGCGGTCCTCCGGCCTGAGCCGCCCGTGCTTGTCCCCT
>LUZZ01000104.1 GCA_001603845.1 Syntrophobacterales bacterium Delta_01
CATCCAGCCCAGCGGGATCGTTTTGCTTTTGGAAATGGACGGCACCACCAGGAAAAACCTCTCCAGCCACATCGCAACGAGAATCCAGGCGGACATGGCCGAAATCGCCCAGGCGACCATCTTGATCTTGCGCAGGAGCAGCACCACGAACGGAATGACGTAGCAGGCGATGAGCACCAGCCAGGCCAGAAACGCCCAGGGGTCGGTCATGACGCGCGTGATCACGTACCGGGTCTCGTCGGGCAGGTTGCCGTAATAGATGACCAGGAACTGCACGTAGAAAAAATCCAGGGACACGATGCAAAACCCGAAGAGCAGCTTGCCGAGGTCGAAGAACTGTTTTTCGGTGATGTATTTTCCCAGGCCCATCCGGGTCGCCGCGAAGGCGCAGATCAATATCAGCGCCGCCAGCCCCATGTAGAAGCTTCCCACGAAATAGTAGGCCCCGAACAGGGTGCTGATCCAGTGGGGATTGAGCGACATGATGAGGTCGAACGAGATGAGGGTCAGGATAAAGGCGTACATGATGATGTAGATGGGCGCGATCACCGTCTGCCCCCGGTAGAGCCTGTCCGCCGCCCGGTCCGCTCCGCCCGCCGCTTCCCTGTCGGCCCGCACGGAATAATAAGTCATCCACACGAACAGCAGGGCCAGGATCAGCAGCGCCGCCCCGTCCCGGATGAACAGGAACGGGACGTTCAGCCAGATCAGCTTGGCTTTTTCCTCCACCGGGTGGCGTATCCACGAAAAGATCGTCTCGCGCCCGGCAAAGAGCACCCAAAACAGGACGAAAGACGCGGGCAGAAACGAGCCGGCGGCCTCCGCCAGGCGCTTTACGGGCCGGCCCCAGTGCGAGCCGGTGGTCACCAGTATGGGGGAAAGAAGAAAGGCCCCGGCCGACAGCCCCGTCCAGAAAACGAAGTTGACCAGGTAGGCCTGCCACGCGGTGCCTTCCCCGGAAACTGCCCCGTACACGAAAGCGGCCGCGCCCACTAGGGCCATGACGGCCGACGCCAGCTTGACGGAGCGCCAGTTGACCGATTTTTTCGCCAGTTCCGCGTCCCTGATTAGATTATCCTTCAACCTGGCGGACCTCCTCGGCTCCGGATTTTTCAAATATGCGCCGCACCTTCTCGCGCTCCTCCTCCGCGCACTGCACCACGATCCCGAACCTGTCCTGGGTGAACCGGGGGTCGAAATGGGCGGGAATCCGGAGCCTGGGCATCCTGTTTTTGATGAGCATGCCGGCGAGATTGAAAAAAACCGCTATCAGGATCAGAAACTCGAAGGCCGGAATGACGGAGGGCACCCAGGGGATGGGCGGTTTTCCGCCCACGATGAAATGCCACTGGGACGCGGTGTACCACACCAGGAACAGGCCGGTGAGAATCCCCACGACGGCCCCCGTGAGGGTGAAAAACTTCGCCCCGCTCAGTTCCGACAGCCCGAGAGTTTCCCGCACCTCGTCGCTTCGCGTGGGGGAATACACGTCGGCCACCGCGATGTTTTCCCCCTTGAGCGTTTGCAGGGTCGCCACAACCTCGTCCAGGTATTCGTAAACACCCACCAAAGCCGTCTTCCCGGCCATCGTTTCTCCTTGCGAATCCCTCAATCTTCGAATCTCGAAATTCCTCAATCCATCAATGCCGCTTCGGAACCGGAATGGCTTCCTTGGCCTCGGCAATGGATATCGTCGGCAAAAATTTGGCAAAAAGCAGGAACAGGAAGAAAAACAGGCTGAGCGAGCCGATCAGGATCCCGAACTCCACCAGCGACGGGTACCGGTACACCCCCCAGGAATAGGGTTCGTATTCGTGGGCCTCGGAACCGATGATGATCACGTAACGCTCGAACCACATGCCGATGTTGATCAGCACGCCGATGGTGAAAAGCATCGGGATGCTGGTGCGGATCTTTTTGATGAACAACGCCAGGGGCACGATCGAATTGCAGATCACCATCACCCAGAACTCCCAACTGTAGTACCCGATGGCCCGGAAGATGAACTGGTCCTTTTCCGCCACGTTGCCGCTGTACCACGCGATGAAGGGCTCCACCACGTAGGCGTAGCCGACGATCAGGCCCGTGAGGATGATGGTCCTGGCGATCTGTTCCAGCACGCGGGTGGTGACCAGGTTCTCGAACCCGAAAATCCGGCGAAGCGGGATGAGCAAAATGAGCACCATCGCCAGGCCGGAGTGGATGGCCCCCGCCACGAAATAGGGGGCGAAAATGGTGCTGTGCCACCCGGGAGTAATGCCCAGCGCGAAGTCCCAGGAAACGACGCTGTGCACCGAGATGACCAGGGGGGTGGCCAGGGCCGCGAACAGCAGGTAGGCGGTGCCGTAGTGCCGCCAGTACCGGTGCGAGCCGATCCAGCCCAGGGAGAAAAACCCGTAGATTTTCTTTTTGAGCCCGCTGCTCCTGTCCCGAATGGTGGCCAGGTCGGGGACCAGCCCCGTGTACCAGAACAGGATGCTCACGGTCAGGTAGGTCGAAATGGCGATCACGTCGAACACCAGCGGGGACTGGAAGTTGGGCCACAGGTTGCGCTCGTTGGGATACGGGAGGATCCAGTAGACGATCCACACGCGCCCCAGGTGGATGAGCGGGAAGAGGCCGGCGATCATCACCGCGAACACCGTCATGGCTTCCGAACTTCTGGAGATGGTGGTGCGCCAGGAGGCGCGGAAAAGGTAGAGGATCGCCGAAATGAGGGTGCCGGAGTGCGCGATACCCACCCACCACACGAAATTGGTGAGGTAGGTGCCCCACATGGGAGGATGCAGGATATTGGCCGCCCCCAGCCCCGTGGCGATCTGGTAGCCCCAGGACACGGCCCCGATCAGCACCCCGATGAACGTGACGCCCACACAGGCCCAGTAGACTTTGCGGGGGGACCACATGGCCCCGATTATCTGGTCGTCGACCATTTTGTAGCTGGTCAGTTCCTTAGGCATGGCTTCCATTCGGCGTGCATCCTGATACGGCCAAAAGATGTTCGGTTGCGCTGCGTCCGGCCCTCATGCCGCGCGGGGGGGGGCCGAAGATTTCCCTATGCTGTCGTCTGACGGGAGCGGATCCCGTTTGCGCGCACGGTTCTACACGCTCATTTCCTTCGTCACCTTCTTGAGGTAGATGACGGCCGGCTTGGTATTGAGGTGCGCCAGCACCTGGTAGGCCCTCACGTCGTTGATCAGCTTGGACACCCTGCTCTCCGGGTCCAGCAGGCTCCCGAAAATCAGCGCGCCGGTCGGGCAGGTCTGGGCGCAGGCGGTCGTAAAGTCGCCGTCCTTCACCTTACGGTTGAGGGTCCGGGCGTGTATCTTGGCTTCGATGATGCGCTGAACGCAAAAGGAGCACTTTTCCATGATGCCCTTCTGCCTCACGGTGACGTCCGGGTTCAACTGCCATTTGAGCGGTTCGGGGCGGGTGAAGGTAAACCAGTTGAAGCGCCGCACCTTGTACGGGTCGTTTTGCGAGCAGAACCGCGTCCCGAAACAGCGGTTGTAGACCTGGTTGTTGAGCCCCTCGACGCTGTGCTGGGGGGCGAAGATGGGGCACACGTACTCGCACGGGGCGTTGTCGCAGTGCTGGCAGAGCATGACCAGCCAGCGGGCGCCCTTGGTGTCCGCGTTGAAATACCTCTGGACGCGGATCCAGGACATCTCGCGGCCCTTGATCACCTGCTCCCGGCCGACCACCGCCACGTTGTTTTCGGCGTAGCACGCCACCACGCAGGCACCACACCCGATGCACCGGTCCAGGTCCACCACCATGCACCACCGGTAGTCGGTATGCTGGTGCGGGGGATAGAAATCCTTGTCCTTTTGGTAGCCGATGGGGAGCGGATAATAGATGTGCGGTTTTTCCCCCGCCGCGGCCGCCCGGTTGCGCTCTTCCAGCGCCATGGTCTGCACGATCTCCCGGTCGTGCTGGAACAGGCTGCCGTCGGTGTGCGCAATGGCGAAGTCCCGGCCCGTGTCGCTCATCCTTGCCAGGACGGGCGGGCGGGCGACGGCGCCCGAAAAGGCGTCTATTTCGGGCGGCAGGAGTTCGAACGGGTTGGCGGGAAGCCCGTCGGCAAACCGGCCGTAACGGGTGTGGCCCTGCCCGACGGGAATGGCGGCCACTCCCGGCGGGACGGTGTACACGGGAAGCGCGGGCGCCTCGATCGTGCCGTGCCGGGTCTCCACCTTGAGCACCCGCCCCTGTTTCACTCCCAGCTTTTTCGCCGTTTCCGGGTGGATTTCCACCCAGCCGCCCCAGGTGGTCTGGGTCATGGGGTCCGGAATTTCCTGGACCCACATCCGGTTGGCCGTCCGGCCGTCGTAGAACTGCACGGTGGGATAGATCACTACGGAAAGGCCGTCGCCCGGCGCGGTCTCCGGTTCCGGGAAGGAAAAGGCCGCGGGCGCCGGCAGGGGCCGGGCGGGCGCGGCCGCCGCGGTGCCGGTTTTCCAGTATCCGCCGCGCCGTACCGAATTTTGCCAGAAATCGTCGGAAGCGCCGCCCTTTTCGGCGGCATCCCCTATCTGTTCCCAGCGCTCCTGGAGCGCCTCACGGAAGTCTTTCCAGGGGAATTTCCCACCGCCCCTGAACTTGCTGCCGGTGGCGATCAACAGATCGCCCAGGTGTTTGGTGTCGAAAACGGGGCCCATCACCGGCTGCAGGAGCCCGGTCACCCCCGCCCGCGGCGAATAGTCGCCCCAGGATTCCAGGGGGGTGTGGGTGGGCAGGACGAGCTGGGCGAGTGCGGCGGTTTCGTCCACCGCGCTGGAAAAGCTGACCACCAGGGGAACGGCTTTCATGGCGCCCGCGAAATCCCAGGCGCGCGGGAGCGAAAAAACCGGGTTGGCGTTGGCGATGAGGAGCAGATCGACCTCCCCGGCGCGCATCCTGTCCGCAAGCGCTTTCATCTCCCCGGCCCCGGCGGCCTCGTCGTAGGAAAGCGCGGAGTCGAACGAAACGGCGTCCAGCGTGGCCGGTTTCACGGTGCACAGCAAATTGGCGGCTACCGCGGTTTCCGCGGCATGCGGCACGGAAAGCGTGAGACCTTCGGCCACGGCCAGCGGGCGTTGGGCTTCGGCAAACGAGGCGGCGGCAAGCCGGATGAGCCCCGCGTCGCACCCGGCGGCCGAGGCGGCCTTGTCCACCGTCCAGCCGGAAACCATGGACGCCAGGGCGGCCCGGCGCTCGGGCGGCATCTCCGGGACGGGGTGGTCGTCCAGCATCGCCCGCAGCATGCCCAGCGCCACGGCGTATTCCATCCCCGGCCTGGTGGGAATCCAGAGGTCCGCGTTGTTGGCGGTCATCGACAGGCGCGGCCCGACGAAGATGAAGGTGTGTTTCCCGTCTCCCCGCAGGGCGTGAAAGTCCGCATACCGGCGCGCGTAGTCGATATTGGATATCCAGGTTTCCAGAAACCCGGCGTTGAACGAAATCAGGAAATCCGCCCGGTCGATCCGGCAGTACGGAATGGAACCGGTGCCGAAAACCACCTGCGCGGCCTTTTTCAGGGACTCGTAGGCGTACGGTTCGTACATGATATGGCCGTCGGGCTGCCCGAGTTCGGAAAGCCACGTTCCGGCCAGGTCCTTCAATGAGCCGGTTATGAGGTCCGTTACCAGGAAGACCCGCTCGCCGCGGTTGCTCCTGACGATCCGGTCCAGCCTGGCGTCGAGCAGGGCCAGCCCGTCTTCCCAGGAAACCGGCTGGAGGTCCGTTTCCCCCTTGCGCATCATCGGCGAGTGGAACCGGTCCGGGTTGTAGAGGCCGTGAAGCGACGCCTGGCCGCGCATGCACAGCTTTCCACCGTTTACCGGGTGCAGGGGGTTCCCCTCCACCTTGATCACGCGCCCCTCGCGGTTTTTGGCGAGCATGCCGCACCCCGCCGGGCATTCGCGGCACGTGGTGGCGTACCAGATCGCCTTGCCGGGCACGATGTCTTCCGGCGGATCGATGTAAGGGATGAGATGGCGCGTGGGGTCCGAACAGCCGCCGAGGACTGCGCCCGTTCCGGCGGCCCCGGCCAGCTTGAGAAAATCGCGGCGACCGATCTTTGGCATCAGCAAAGCCCCGCAAAAAGCCATGAATAAAGGAGATGGTTCAAAAGACGTGAAACGGGCGGTGCCGGCAGGAAAAACCGGGCGATTGCCCCTGCCCGCCGGTTCACCACCGCAAAGCCCTTGGGAAAGATGCATCAAAACATAAGAACGGGCGGCCCGGCCGACAACCGGCAAAGCCGAAACTTGCGCTATAAACTGTGCATGAGGACGCACTGCGAAGCGCGTGCGGCCGAATTTCGGAGGGAGTGCGGGGAAAAACTTCTCCCCCGCTCTTTTTTGCTAATCCAATCTTAAAAGCGGAACAGCATCACATGCCCGTATTTTTCAGCTCGCCCACAATGACCATCACCGGTTCCTGCGGCTTGAGGTACTTGCGGGCCACCCGCAGGATGTCCGCAGGCGTCACCGCCCCGATCAGATCGGGATATTTTTCCGGGTAGTCGGCCCCGAGCCCCAGAAACTCCACCTGGGCGATGAACCTGGCATAGTCCTGCTGGGTGCTGCTGAAGCGCAGCGGGAAATTGCCGATAAGAAATTTTTTCGCCCGTTCCAGTTCCGAATCGGAGACCGGCCGGCTGCGGAGCCGCTCGATTTCCTTGACGGCCAGGGCGGTGGCTTCCCCGGCCGAACGGTCCTTGGTCTGCAAAATGACGCGGAAAGAGCCCGCGTATTTCCGGGCCAGGATCATACTCTCCACCGCGTAGGCAAGCCCCTTGCGGACCCGGATTTCCGTCATCAGCCGGCTGGAAAGGTTTCCGGAACCCAGGATGTTGTTCATCACCAGGAACGCGTAGTAATCCTTGTCGGCGCGGTCCAGGGCCGGGTTGCCGATGACCACCGTGGCCTGCGAAAAGGGTTTGTCGATCCTGATCGTGACCGCCCCCTGGGCGAACCGGGGCGTGAATTTCATTTCCGGGACGGGGGCGGCCTGCCACCGCAGGAGGGCGGGGACCAGCTTCTCCTTTACTTCCGCGGGCGTGATGTCTCCTCCGACCACCAGCAAGGAATTGTTGGGCCGGTAAAAATCATTGTAAAACTTCAGGATGGACTCCCGGCTTATGCCGGCCACGGAATCCTCCGTCCCTTCCACCTCGCTCGCGTACGGACAGCCGATGAACAGGGCCTTTTCGAACGCCCGGTTGGCGATTTCGAGCGGCTCGTCTTCCAGCGAGCGGATCTTTCCGATCACGCGGTCCTTTTCGCTGGCGATGTCGGATGGGGGAAAAGAGGGCTCGGCCGCGATCTCCAGGAACAGCCCGAAACCGGTCGCCAGGTCTTTTTTGAGCACCTGCATGGTGATGGTCGTAAAATCCTTGCTGCACTGCGCGTCGAGGCTGGCGCCGATGAAGTCCAGGCGGTCGTTGATTTGGTCGAAGGAAAGCTCCCGCGTGCCCAGCAGCACGGACTTGGCCGTGAGGTCGGCCAGCCCCCCGGAACCCGGAGGATCGCGCCAGGAACCGGCCGATACCAGCAGGTGGATGGTTACCGCCGGGACGGTGTGGTCTTCGAAAACCAGCACCTTGAGCCCGTTGTCCAGCGCCATCCTTTCCACCTTGGGCATGGCCGGGCAGTCGGAGGCGGCGAACACGACGAGGGCCGCGAAAACCAGGGCAAGCGGAAGTATCTTTTTGACGCTCATGGGCGCGTGCGAGGTCCTTTCTCTAGCGGATCACCTTGCCCCGCATCCCGCCGGGGGGCTGAGGGGGCGTCTTCTCGGGCGGCCCCGTGGGGACCAGGATCCCGACCGTGCGGTTGTCGGGCGTGAAATATTTTGCCGCGACGCGCATGATCTCCTGCGGGCTCACGCTCCGGACCGAGGGCACGTAATTGCCAATCGCCCGCCAGTCCAGGGCGATCTCGTACTCGGCGAGGTTGAGGCCGAGGGAGAACAGCGAGTCCTGGTTCATCACGAAAGCGACTTCGAGCTGGTTTTTGGCCTTTTCCAGCTCCCGCGGGTCCACCGGGGTGGTCTTCAGCAGCTCCAGTTCGTCATAGAGCGCCTTCTGCACCACGGCGGGGTCCTTGCCGGGCAGGTAGGAGGCCGAGACGTAGAAAAGCCCCGGGTCCTGGCTGACCAGGTTGTAGTCGGCGTCGGATTCGAGCACCAGGTGCTTTCCGCGCACCAGGTGTTCGTAGAAGCGGGAGCTCTTCCCGCCGGAAAGAAGCGCCTGGATCACTTCCAGCACGTAGGCGTCGGGCAGGCGCAGGTTGGGGACGTGGTAGGCGGCGATCACCGCTCCCAACTGCGACGGGCGCTCCACCTTCACCGTCCGCTCTCCCGGCTGCGGCGGGTCCTGGATGAGGTAGCGCCTGCGGGGCGGGGGGCCGTGAATGGTCCCGAACGCCTTTTCCAGTTCGGGGACCAGCTTGTCTTTTTGAAAATCGCCCACCACCACGATGAACGCGTTGGCCGGGTTGTAGTAAGTCGAGTAAAAGGACTGCACGTCCTCCAGGTCGAGGCGCTCGATGTCCTCCGTCCAGCCGATGACCGGCCGGTGGTAGGGTTGGGACTGGAAGGCCGTCGAATCCAACTGCTCCATGAGGAAAGACTGCGGACTGTCTTCCACCCTCATCCGGCGCTCTTCCATCACCACCTGCCGCTCCGTTTTGAAATCGCTTTCCCGGAGCACCAGGTTGCTCATCCTGTCCGATTCGAGCGTAACTGGAAGATCGATCCGGCTGGAGACCAGGGTCTCGAAGTAGGCCGCGAAATCGTGCGAAGTAAAGGCGTTTTCCTCCCCGCCGTTTTCGTCGATCTTCCGGATGAATTCCTCTCCGCTCACCTTGGGGGTGCCCTTGAACATCATGTGTTCGAGCAGGTGGGCGAGGCCGGTCTTGCCCACCCGCTCGTTTCGCGACCCGGCGCGGTACCACACCTGGAACGAAACCAGCGGGGCCTTGTGGTTTTCGAGCATGATGACCTTCAAACCGTTGGAAAGGGTGGTGTCGGAGGCTCCCTTGAACATCTGCGCCGCCGATACGGAGGGCAGCAGGAAGAGCATGAGCGCCAGGAAAAGAAGTTGCGGTTTTTTCAATATATCTTTCCTCGTGAAGCGCCCCGCGGGCGGAGCGGACGGCACTTATAGGCTTTTTGCCCAAACAACGATAAGGAATCGGACCGATAAATGCAATTGCGGTTGCATGTCGGATTCGAAAATTCGCAAGATTACGGAAAAGCCGGCTTTTTTGCGGCCGGTATAGGCACCGGCCGGCAGTATCGAATATTTTCTTTGTATTCACTAATAATTTCTCAAGTTTGCCCTTTATACTACCGAATGGAGTTCAGGGAGAGATTAATCATTTCTCCTTTGTATGCTGCTCCAGGCACTCGCCTATCCTCGCCGCTGGAATCGTCAAAAAAGACTTAAGGGTTTCGTGGTGGATCGGGGGACTTTCTGTAAAGGAGGAACTTATGAAAACGGTGCTCAAAGCATTGTTGATCGTGTTGTGCACGGCCGTGGCATTGCAGTTTACGGCGGCGGCGATGGCGCAACAGGACCAGGAGACGCTCGCCAGGGAATCGGAAGCCGCCTGTGTCGCCAGCGCCTCGACCAAACCCACGCCCGCGATGATCACCGACAAGGTGAACCGGGCCGCCGATCTGTTGCAAAAAGAGGGCAAAGCCGCCTTTCCGAAGTTCAAGGGCAAAGACAGCGAATTCATCTTTGCCGGCACCTATATCTGGGTCCATGACCTTTCGGGGACCATGCGGATGCACCCCATCAAGTACAAGATGGAAGGGCGCAATTATATCGATCTCAAGGACCCCAACGGAAAGCTCTTTTTCACCGCGATGAACGAGGTGGCAAAGGCGAAGGGGGCGGGATGGGTGGACTACATGTGGCCCAAACCCGGAGAAAAGACGCCGTCCCTCAAGGTCTCGTACGTCAAGCTGTGCAAGGTAGACGGAGAGGACATGGTTGTGGGGTGCGGAGTTTACGACCTGTCGCCGGAGGACGTCGGGAAGTTGCTGAAATGATGTCGGCCCCGCAGGGCCGGCTTTTGCATCCACAGGAAGGAATACCGGTAGATGAAGCTGCGAATGGACAATATCAGCCTGAAAACGAAACTGCTCGGGTTTGCGGGGATGATTTTCCTCCTGGTCCTCGTCACCGTGGGAGTTGGCGTTTTCTATTACTCGAAGATAGAATCGGCCAATCTCATTCGGGACAAGGTGGGCAACTCGGTGGAAAAAGTCCTCGACATGCGGGTTGCGGAAAAGACCTTTCTCCAGTTCTGGACCCCTGAATCGAAAACGCGGTTTGTCGACAGGGTGGGGACGGTCCGGTCCAGCCTGACCGGCCTGGGACAATCGACGACCGATCAGGGGTGGAAACAACAGATCGCGACCATCTCCGGAGCATTCGACGCCTACCTCAAGCTCTTCGACGAGTACGTGGCTCTGCACGGGCAGCAGAACACGCTGAGAGAGGAGATGGTAAAGCCGCTGCGCACCTCCGAGGAACTCCTCCATGCCATAGTGAAGGACATCGAGACAAAGCAGGCCCAACTCCAGATGGAAGGCGAATCCCTGAGCCCTCGGGAGTTCGGCATGCTCGGCGTGGTGAAAGACTGCAGGGCGGGTTTCATCAAACTCCAGAACGTGCAACTGCAGTTCCTCATCAGCGGCGACCAGAAATACACCCAGGAATATAAGAAGCTGGCCAACGGCAACATCCAGTCCTATCTCACGGCCCTCGAACAGTTCTCGGCATCGATGAAAAACGAGTCCTGGATGAAAAACGCCGCCAACGTCCGGCAGTCGCTCACCAAGTTTCTCGACCAGATAGAGCAATCCCAGCGCCTCTTCGACAGGCAAAACGAGGTGGGAATGGCGCTCGACGCCGGCGGCCGGGAAATCGTGACCTCGGCCAACACGCTCATGAGCAAGGTCGATTCGGCCATTTCTTCGGAAAAAAACCAGGCCGTGCGGATCATTTCCGGCATCCTGCTGGGCGGACTGCTGCTGTTTTCCGTCCTGTGCGCCCTGCTGGTGCGCGCCATCACCAGGCCGATCAACCGGGCCATCGCCGGCCTGTCGGAAGTTGCCGAGCAGGTGGGGGCCTCTTCCGACCAGGTGTCCCATGCCAGCCGGGAACTGGCCGAAGACGCCTCCAGGCAGGCGGCCACCGTCGAGGAAACCTCCTCTTCGCTTGAAGAGATGGCCTCCATGACCCGGCAGAATGCCGAAAACGCCGAACAGGCCAACCGGCTCATGGCCGAGGCCGCCCAGACGATCAACCAGGCCAACCAGTCCATGGAAGGCCTTACGGCGTCCATGGGTGAGATCTCGAAGGCCAGCGAGAAAACGCAAAAGATCATCAAAACCATAGACGAAGTGGCGTTCCAGACCAACCTGCTGGCCCTCAACGCGGCGGTGGAAGCGGCGCGGGCCGGTGAGGCGGGGGCGGGGTTCGCGGTGGTGGCCGACGAGGTGAGGAACCTCGCCCGCCGTGCGGCCGACGCCGCCAAGGACACCGCCAACCTGATC
>LUZZ01000497.1 GCA_001603845.1 Syntrophobacterales bacterium Delta_01
ACTGCACGTTGGCCGTGAGGTAGGGCAGCAGCTTGCCGTCCGAGTTGTCGGTAACCACTTCGACGGTGTAGTTGACCACGTTTTGCGTCATGGTGGCGTTCAGCCTGACCTTGCCCACTTCCCCCTTGAACGTGACGCCCGGAAAGGCGTCCACCGTGAAAATGACCGGCTGGCCCGGGTGGACGTTTCCGATATCCGCCTCGTTTACCGCCACCCAGACCTCCATGCGTCTGAGGTCCTTGGCGATCAGGAAAAGGCTGGGGGCGTTGAGGCTGGACACCACGGTCTGGCCGATGTTTACCCGGCGGTCGATGATGATGCCGTCCACGGGGGACCGGATGGTGCAGTAGTCCAGATTTTGCTGGGAGCGGTTGAGGCTTGCCTGGGACTGGACCACCGCGTCCTTGGCCTGAACGATCGAAGCTTTGCCCACTTCGACGTTGGCCTTGGCGACCTCGTAGGCGGAAAGGGCCGCGTCGAAATCGCTCTGGGAAAGAGCGTCGGAAGGCCCCAGCTTCTTGGCCCGGTTCCAATCGCGTTCGGCCTGGACCTGCTTGGCCTGGAGCTGCAACAGGTCGGCTTCGGCCCGCTTGACCGCCGCTTTCGACTGTTCGAGCTGCGCTTTGGCCTGGGCAACGTCGGCTGCGTAGAGCGCGTCGTCTATCTGGGCCAGGATCATGCCCTTCTTGACCTCGGAGCCGTAATCGACCTGCGCCCCGGTGCTGTCTTTGCCGAAGGAAACGATCTTGCCGGCCACCTGGGCCCCGACGTCCACCACTTCTTCGGGTTCCACCGTGCCGGTGGCGCCGATGGCGGCCTGGAGGTCTCCCCGTTCCACGGCGGCCATTCTGAAAAGAGGCGCATCCGTATTCTCGGATTTGAAAAATGCGCCGACCAGGACGGCGATCACCGCCAAAGCCAAAATAACCAGCAGGCCCTTAAACTTACGCTTCATATCCATTCCCCGCGTCCGGCCGCAGACCCCGCCCTCTCGCGCGGGCGCGCGGGCCGCCGTATCAAATTTGAATGTCCTTACAACCTGGAATCGGAAAGGTGCTCAGCCCAAACAAGACAAATATCTGCAAATGAACTGCTTACCGCGTACTGCAAAAATCGGTCTTCTTGAATTCGCTCGCAACGTCCCTCATATAAAATAGTCGCGCCGACCTGGCAATTTGTTTCACTCGCGCCGAGCGGCGAGGCGGGAAACCGGTGCCGGCAGGCATCGGGCGCACGCCTTGCACGCTCTTTTTTCGGCCATCTTCGCTGCGCCGATCAAGGCGGCCCGGTCGCCCAGGGTGCTCCGCATGATCTTTGCCCTTTGGGGATCGAGCATGGAAATGTTTTGGGCCAGGCTTTGCCGGAGCGGCCCGATGAAGAGGTCCCATGCCGCGCTCACCCCTCCGCCGACGATGCCCCGGCGGATCCCCAGGATCGAAAACAGATTGGCAAACGCGATTCCCAGCGCCCACCCCGCTTTCTGGAAAAGCGAAAGCGCCCGCGCATCCCCCGCCGCCGCGCACCGGTAGACGGATTCCGAACTGATGTCTCCCGCCGCCGAAAGGTCGGCCAGCGGGCCCCCGTTCACCGTCCCCTCCGCGATAAGTGCTTTCGCCCCGTGGACGATGGCTCTCGCCGATGCGAACGTTTCCAGGCAGCCTCGCGACCCGCACGCACAAAGAGGTCCGCCGGGTTCCACGATCATGTGGCCGATTTCCGCGCAAAATCCCAGGCCTTCTCCTTCCCACAGCCTGCCGCCCAGGAAAAGGCAGCCTCCCGTGCCGGTCCCCAGGGTGATTCCCACCCAGTTGTCCAGCCCTTTTGCCGCCCCGGCCACGCTTTCCCCCACGCAAAACGCCTTGGCGTCGTTTTCCATGAAAACCGGCAGCCCGGTGCGTTCGGAGAGTTCTTCGCCCAGCGGAAAGCCGTCCATGGCCGGCAGGTTGGGGGAAAACAGGACCTTTCCGGCCGCCCTGTCGATCTTTCCGGCAACCCCCAGCCCCACCGCTTCGACTTCCAGCCCCGCCCGGCGGGCCGACTGCGAAAGTTCCAGGCACTGGGCGGCCAGTCTTTCGAAGGCCGCCCGCGTGCCGAGGTCGATTCGGATTTGGTTTTTTTTAATCTCCAGGATGTTCCCGGAATCGTCCACCAGGGCGGACCTCAGATTGGTCCCCCCGATGTCCACACCGATATAGACGCGGTGGGGGACGCTTTGGTTTACGTTTGCCGGAACTTGAGAGGAATCATTTGGCATGGAAGGATTCGGGAACGTAGAAAGTGTAGTGCTGGGACAGGATGCCGAACTGGATTTCGGCCTGTTCGCCGATGTGGGCCAGAAGATCTTTTAACGTCGAAGCGCTGTGCACGGCGTTCCGGAAGAGGTTGGGGCTGTAGTAGTGAGGGTGGATCGGCAGGAGGAAACTGTGGACGTTGCCCTTCCACGACACTTTGAGCTGTTCGCGTTCCTCGGTGATGATCTTGAAAAACCGCCTGACCAAGTCGGTGCGCAGGATGGGCGAGGACACCTTGGTGATGCACTCCATGAGGCCGGCCAGCCGGTAGAGCCGGTGCATGAGGTCCTGGTCGTGGCGGAAGCGGAAAAGGTGGAGCACCGTCACGTGGCAGCCGCCGTCCAGGGTGAAGTGGTTGGGCACAAGCGACATGAACGGCCGGTCCTGTGCCTGGATGACCTTCTGGCGGTGCGCTTCGAACCGTTCGGACTCCTCACGGGTGCACTGCACCGCGTTTCCCGCCAGCCATTCGCCCCTGCGAAACTCCAGGGGGTGGGAGGACAAAAGGTTCGTTGCCGGTTTAAGCCTGCTGGACAGGTCGATTATTTCCGCCATCGCGTTCCAAACGGCCCCGTTTTCTTACTGCAGATAGGCTTCGATTTTTTCCGGATATTCGGTAAGCACCTTGTAGCCCGCGTTTTCGAGCGCCTTTACGGCCCTGTCGAACGAATCGGTGCTCACCCGCATCATGATCTGCCACGTGTTTCCATAGCCCGGCACCGGAATGGACAGGACGGAGCCGACGCTCACTTCCGCCTCCTGCATGATTCTTCCGAGTTCGGCCAGGAGGCCGATCCTGTCCTTTACCAGCACCGAAAACCGCCTGGTATCCTCCCCCAGCCCCACGGCCATGAGCAGCACTTCCATCAGGTCGTTGATGGTGATGATCCCCACCAGCCTGCCGTCTTTGACCACGGGAAGAGCTCCGATCTTGTGGTCGTGGAGGATGCTGGCCGCGCGTTCGATGTGCATGTCCGGGGTGGCGGTGATGATTTCCTTCCTCATGACCTTGTCCACCGTGATCTTGTGCAGGACGTAGGTCAGTTCGTGGACGCTCAGGGTGGTCGCCGGGGACGCCCAGGCCTCTTTGAGGTCCCGGTCGGTCACCAGCCCCACCAGGTGGGCCTTGCCGTCGGTCACGGGAAGGTGGGAGATGTTGTTGGAC